>JBGTHH010000853.1:0-4713 GCA_041746275.1 Pirellulaceae bacterium
CGACCTTAGTCGCCTCGGCGGTGCTGGGCTGGCTCCACGGCAGCGAGTTCGCAGGCGGGATCGCTTGGATCACGGCGCTGTTGGGGCTCATCTACTTGCTCACCTCGCTTGGACTAGTTCGCGGATTGCGGCCAACCACCGCAGCGTCTCCCGTTCCCGACTCCCATCCCCAGCGCGACACGTCCCACGCCGCCACCCTAGAACTCGCGCCAGCGGCAGTAATCACTCATGCCCACCTCACGTAGGGTGGTTGCTGGCAACCACCATCATCCCATCAGATCACCGCTCCAACACGAACGCGAAGATGTTTCCCTTAGGTGGTTTGTGGTTCGCCAGTCTACTGTCGACGTAAAAGCCACTTGCTGGCGTCTTGTGAAGTATGCATGACGCCGAGGACAAGTAACTCCCGTTCTGTCAGATCGTAAAAGAGCACGTACGGAAATCGCTCGATGGGCCAATAGCGAACACCATAATCAGACGATGAACGACGCTCGGGATCGACAATCACCTTATCGACGGCTCGCCGAACGCGTGAAACAAAATCAGAACCCAGTTCTGGCTGTCGCGCATCGTACCAATCTGCGCCGTCAACCACATCGGAATCAAAGAGCGGATGGTAACGCAACGATCTAGCCATTTCGTGAATCGTCGATGCGTTTCCAAACTTCCTCGTGTGTCGAGCCCAGATTGGGATCGGCCAGCATTTCATCGCGCCGGCGGTTCGCCTCGGCTACCGCCCATTTGGGTAGCGGAAGAGGCGCTTCTTCTGTCGCCAAGTCGTCCCAGATCTGTTCGACAAGGCGAAGTTTCTCCGCAGGTCCTAAATCGCGAATGGTGTCAGCATAGATATCCATTTTGTCTCCTTCACTCCCCTTTTTTCATCCCCGTTTGCGGAGCCATCGCATTGTCAGCGGTGGACGGCAATGCAATCCGTCATGCAGAGCATGACCTACTTCGCTTGGGGTCACGAGCTTTGGTTGCTTACGTTAATCGTGTTGCATTTCGCGCACAGTTCGAACACCAGCGTCACGTCATCACCCCACCTGCCAAAAGTGTGGACACCCTTTACGGGTTCGCCTGACATCAACGCGATCACAGATAAGTGGCCAGCGGCCACATGATTCTGACAGGCGGGATTCAAGCATTTGTTGTTCGGTTTGCCTTGCATGAAAGGACTGGAAAAAGCGTCATCGTACTCGTCGTCCGTTTCCGGACGGTCAAATCCGAGACCGTCCATTTCGTCGGACATACGCTTCTTCGCGGCGGCGTGATCCTTCGCCGAGAGTTTTCCGATTCCAAATATCCCTGACCAGATATATGCGTCGTCAAGATTCGTTGGATCGTAATCGCGTCGGGACACCGTAATGTCGGATCTTGGGAACTCCATCGGATATTCGTCACCGGGCCACTCTTCATCGGTGGAAACATTTGGATCATCGATTGGGAAGAACATCTGCAGCGAATCATCGGAATGAAGTTGATATCCGACACGGTTCGCGCGGAAGTCAAAGACGTAATAGAACGGCAACCATCGTACACCCGGAATAGTGAATGGAACGGCCGGATCGTCGAGATTCAATCGATGGAGTAAGTGAATCAGGATGCCGCCGCAATCGTCGCGTGAAGTGCCAGCGCGGTCGTGTGGACCGCCGAATGTATGGCCGTATTTGGATCGCCCGGTTGTTGCAGTTGCGATCTTCCAATCTGAGACGAGGAAAGCGTTTTGTCCAAACACTGCGGTGACTCTTTGCAGATAACTATGGAATCCTACGGTTATCACGCCACGGCCGATGCGCGTTATACGGACGGTTTCGGCGTTATAACGCGCGTCGGCTTGGGCGGTCAGTCTACTCCGTTCAGTGAGGGGCCGCAAGCATTTAGATTGACTCTTCTCCAACCGACGTTGCGCGGTATGCGGGCTGCAGAACGGGCATTGACTGCCCGCCTCGCGCGGTAAACGTGGTGATCAACGCTTTGCCTCGGGGCGTGGGCAGTCCGAGTCAAGGCTTCTCGGAGGACAACGCGGTGGGCGTGGTGATCAGGGGCTCCGAGGCAGGGCGGGTGGGGCGCGCGGCGGGTGTGCCAATGCGGAATAACTGACCAAAGTCATCCAAGTACGAATAGATGACCGGTATGGCTAACAGCGTCAACATGATCGACAGCGTTTGGCCACCCACGGCCAGAACCGCAATCGAACGACGCTCCTCGGCACCGGGACCCGTGGCGATCAACAACGGCAGCAGACCCGCTACGAACGACAGCGTGGTCATCAAAATGGGACGCAGCCGGTCGCGGTTGGCTTGCATGATCGCCGTGTGGCGGTCGAGTCCCTGCGCACGCAGGGCGTTGGTGTGATCGACCTGCAGGATCGCGGCTTTCTTCACGACACCAAACAGCACCAGGATGCCCAACGCCGAGTATAGATTCAATGTCTCGTTGCCCCAGTACAAGCTGACCAAGCCGAACGGGATGGCCAGCGGCAACGAGAACAGGATCGTAAAAGGATGCACCAAGTGTTCGTATTGGGCGGCGAGCACGATGTACATGAAGATAAAGGACATCACAAACGTCCAGCGGAACTCCTGCAACGTGCGTTCGAGTTCGCGGCCCCGTCCCAACACACGCGTCTCGAAGCCAGCCGGGATTCCCAGTTCGGCCGTGGCTTGTTGTAACGCCTCGATCCGATCGGCCAGCGCGTAGCCCGGCGCGATATTGGCTCGAATGGCCACCATCCGCTGGCGATCGAGTCGATCGATGCGTGCCGCCGCCTCGCCGCGCTCGAAGTTCACCACGTTCTCGATGCGCGTGTGGACCATCGCGCCGCTGGGAGTTGACCCGAGTTGCGAACCTTCGCGTCGTGGATTCGCACGGACGTACAGTTGGGAAATCGAGGCGATGTCGCCGCGATCGACGCCGACCAACCGCAACTCGACGTCGTACGCATCGTCGACGCTGAGGTCGCGATAGCGCGACACGCGATCGTCACCTCCGACGGCCACTCGCAACGTGTCGGCAATCTCGCGGACTTCCACACCCATCGAGGCGGCACGTTCACGATCGACCTCGACCAGCAGTTCGGGCTTGTCGAGCCGTAACGTGGCGACCACATCGACCAACCCAGGGATCTCGGCGGCCTTGACGCGTAGCTTCTCGCTGAAGTTGACCAGTTCCGAAAGATCCGGCCCGGTGATCGAGAAGTCGATGTCGACGGGAGCGCCTTGACGCAAGGAGGTGAGATTCCGCACCGAGACGCGCACATCGGGCAATTGATTCAGCCGCTGGCGAACCGAGGTCATCATGTCGCGCTGCGAGAAATTGTCGCGCCAGGCTTGGCCCGGATCGCCTTGCAGCAGGCCGTGCCACCAGCGTTTCCACGAGAAGGTCCGCGAGGTGATGTCCTGCAACCGGACATACATCTCCGCGCGATTCACGCCGCCAAAATTGCGTGTGCCGACGGTCGACAGATAAAGCTCGACCCCCGGCGTCTCGCTGATCAGCTTTTCCGCCTCCAGAATGGCTTGGTTCGTGGCCGCCAAGCTGGCACCTTCGCGGGCCTCCAGTCCGATTTCGAATTCCGATTCATCGACGTTTGTCGGGATGTAATCCTGCTTGACCAATTTGTACAGCGGGACGTTGGCGGCGACGGCACCGATCGCCAAAAGCAAGACGACCAAGCGGTAACGCATCGCCCAGCCCAGACACCACAGATAGGCCCGCTCGATCAGGCTGTAGAAACCTCCGCGCGAAGTCGGGTTGTGGGAGCTGGTCGTGCCCGGCTTGAGTAACTTGCTGCACATCATCGGCGTGAGGCTAAAGCTGACGAGCATCGACACCAAAATCGCCACGGTCGCCGTGATGCCAAACTCGTACAGCATGCGGCCCGTGACACTGGACAGGAACGACACGGGCAAGAAGACGATCACCAGCGAAAGCGTGGTGGCCAACACCGCTGGGCCGATCTCGCGAGTTCCCTCGATCGAAGCCTGAATGGGTTCCATGCCCTTCTCTTCGATACAGTGAAAGATGTTCTCCAGCACCACGATGGCGTCGTCGATGACCACGCCCACCATCAACACCAGGGCCAACATCGTGACGTTGTTCAGCGTGAATCCAAAGGCTCGCATGAAGGCAAACGTGGCGATGATCGAAGCCGGAATCGCCACCGACGCGATCAAGGTCGACCGCCACGACCGCATGAACAGAAGCACCGTCACGCAGGCCAGTAGGCTGCCGGTCACCAGATGGCCTTGAATCTCGTGCAGCGCCGCCAGGATGTAACGCGATTGATCTTGGATCACGATCACTTCGACATCGTCCGGGAGCAAACCGCGAGCGCGCTCGAGACGCTCTTTGACGGCTTGGATGACGCGTACCGTATTCTCTCCCGAGCGTCGTTGAATCTGGAGCACGACGGCCGGCTCGCCGTTCAGTCGGGCCAACGTCCGGACATCCTTGGTGCCATCTTGGACTTGGCCGAGATCGCTTAGGCGAATCGCGGAGCCATTGACGGTGCTTACGACCAAGTCCGGAAAGTCACGTGCGTGTTTCACGCGGCCCTGAGTTCTCAACGCTCGCTCGCGCACGCCCTCTTCGACCAACCCGCCGGGGACCTCGGTGTTTTGTCGCACGAGAGCTTCCCGCACTTCGAGGATCGACATGCGATGGGCCGCCAGTCGCTTGGCGTCAATTGTCACCTGCACGGCGCGATCCGCG
>JBGTHH010000854.1:0-7318 GCA_041746275.1 Pirellulaceae bacterium
CGCTCATCGGATGTTGGTGGTCAAACCGATCATTGTCCGCAAGCGGCTGGTGAAACTAAAATCGGCCGACGGGCCGATCGTCAGTCGACGGCTCAGTCCGCGGCAGGGCAGCCTGCTCGACTTGTTCGACGAGCTTGTCTACTTCACGCGAGTCTTTCCGCATCCCAACCTCACGCTAGAGGTTCCGCTCGTCGATATCGAGGAGTGGCGCTATCCGGGCCATGGCCGCCGCCGCTACCGTCGCCAGAACGATCATCGGATCGACGATCAGAAGCTGCTCAAACTGCACGAAATTCATCGCTTTCGTACGCGACGTGATCTGCTGCGATTGATTCCCAGCGAGCTGCCAGAGCCGTTCCATACCGGTCAGCTTGCCGAGGCCATGGAGATTGGTCGAGACAAAGCACAGCAGATCGCTTACTGCCTGCGGAAAATCCAGGCCCTGGAGGAGTGTGGCAAGGTAGTCAATGCTCGGCTTTATCGGCGTGCGGCATAAAAAAAGGGCGAGCCGTTTCGGGCTCGCCCTGAAGATTATCGGGTGTCTCGTCAGAACTACGTGCGGGCGTCCGCCTTCGTACGCGACTCACGCAGACCGCGACTCAAGATATCTCGCAGTAATGGCGAGAAATCCTCGTACTTGGCTTGGTCGGGAGCCCCATCCGCATACTGATAGATCGCGTCGCGAGGCTTCTTGCCCAACGCCAGCAGGGTCGAGGAGACCGTACCGCTTTGCGAATTACGCAGCACCATGCTCGGGCGATCCGGAGCCGACGCCGGACGCGCGAACACCTTGCTCGCAATCGCGAGGAATTTGACCGGCGAATCAAGCGTCTGAAGTGTCAGGAGGCGTTGGGCCAGTTTGACGCGTTCATCGCGCGGATCATTCACATCGCGATTGGCGATGATGCTCAAGCCTTCCTGCAGGGCCACGGCTTCGTAGTCGTCTCCGCCATGCACAACCCAAGCGGAATCGGCATCGGCGATTACGAGATTGACCCCGGCGTACTTTCCGGTCGAAATCTCATCCAAAGCCATATCGACCGCGCGGCGGGCCGATCCGGCACGCAACAGCTCTCGGCACAGAACTCCGCGGGATGGGGGATTCACCGGCAAATTGAACTTCATGCGGTTGCAGGTGGCGACCAGCAGACCATGCTGGCTGACACCTAGCCAAGTCCCTCCCGATCGCTGGTCGATGCCGCACAAGACGCGCGGCTTTCCCGATTGAATGGTGGGAGGAGCCGAAGCCCGATCATAGGCCTCTTCGCGGTTGGAAGCCACCAGGATCGGCGTCTCACTGTCAGGCTGGTATTGAATGGCGAGTATGCACATGCTCGTGAAATTTTCCTTCTCTTACGGATAGGAACGGTTGTCCGAAATAATCTTTCTACCCCTTGGCGATAATCGGTGCCCGGAATCAATGTCTCCAATCTACGAATTGAGGCGACGGGACAACACCCTCAAACTGGGGATTGTGTACTCATTTTTGTCAGGAATGTGCTGCGCACGGCGAAAAGCGTGGGTTGTCGACGCTCTCGCAAAACCTTACCTTGGATCGTTTTATTGTTGGAATTCTGCTTTAGCACAGTGTTTAGATCTTCCAGGTTGGCGCTGCCGGGGGGGATTTAATCGCAACGACAACTCCCAGGCGGGGCATTGGCATGTCAACCACGATCGAACCGACAAAGTCCACCATCGGGAAACCGCAGGCACGCCGCTTCCATAGCCTGACGGGTGTGCAGGTACTCGGCACCGGGGCTTTCGCGCCGTCTCGTTTGGTCCGCAACTCCGACCTGGAGGTGCTGGGGTTTGACGCCGATTGGATTGTCCAGCGGACGGGGATTCATGCCCGCCGCCAAGCGACGGATGAGCAGACGACCAGCGACTTGGCTTACCAAGCATCGATGCACTGCTTGGAGCAAGCTCAAGTTGACGCCACCGAGCTTGATCTGATTCTGGTCGGAACGGTGACGCCCGACCGCCCCATGCCCTCGACCGCCTGCATCCTGCAACAGAAGCTCGGTTCCCATGCACCGGCTGTCGATCTGAATGCCGCCTGTTCGGGGTTCGTTTACGCATTGGCCACGGGAGCTCAGTTCATCAAGACCGGGCACAGCCGCCGCGTGCTCGTCGTCGGGGCCGATCTGATGTCGCGCGTGGTGAACCCCGCCGACCAGAAGACCTATCCGCTGTTTGGTGATGGTGCCGGCGCGGTCTTGCTAGGCCCAGGGGATGACGAGCAAGGGCTGATTTCGTACATGCTGGGTGCGGATGGTGATGGAGCGGGCCTGTTGTGTATCCCCGCTGGCGGCACGAAAGAGCCGATCACCGCCGCCTCCATGGCAGCCGACCGGCAGTTCCTCCGCATGGACGGACGACCAATCTTCAAATGGGCGATCCGCACCGTGACCGACGTCTTGCGCGATACCTTGCGCCATGCCGGCAAGTCGATCGACGAGGTGGATCTGTTGGTTCTGCACCAAGCCAACATTCGTATCATCGACGCCGTGGTCCATGAACTGGGTTTAGCACCGGAGCGGGTCGTCATCAATGTGGATCAGTACGGCAATACTTCGGCGGGTAGCATCCCGTTGGCGCTGAACGAAGCTCATCAGCAAGGGCGCATTCATCGAGGCGACTTGGTGTTGATCTGTGGCTTTGGTGCCGGTTTGACGTGGGGGACCGCGCTATTACGCTGGTGATGTGGCTTGGCCAATTCAGTCTGAAAGGAATCCGACGTGTCAAAAGTCAAACGTCTTCCCGCCCGCGGCCTCGTTAAAGTCGGCGATACCTGGGATCTTTCCAGTCTCTTCGCTTCGGACGACGCTTGGGAGGAAGTATTTCAGCAGTTCGAGAAGCGCGTAGCTCAGTACGCGACCCATCGCGGGCAACTGGCGACGAGCGCGAAGGCGCTGGCGGCCTGCCTCAAGTTCGATAGCGAGTTGGATCGGCTGGGCGAGCGACTGGGTACGTACGCGTTTCTGAAGACGACGGAAGATCAGGCGAACAGCACGTATCAGCGCATGCTGGGCCGCTATCAGAACGTCGCCGTTCGCGCGGGCGAGGCGGCCAGCTTCATTCGTCCCGAGATCCTGGCGATTCCGGGCCGCAAGCTGGACGAGTTTCTGGAAGCCAAGGAATTGAAGCACTTTCGACTCGCCCTCGAACGGTTGCTGCGATTCAAGAAGCATACGCTGGGAAAGAAGGAGGAGCAGCTCCTGGCGATGCAGGGCGAGATGGCTCAAGCCGCAGGCAAGGCGTTTCGGCAATTGCTGGATGCCGACCTAAAATTCGGCAGCGTGAAGGATGAACACGGCGTCGAAATCGAGTTGAGTCACTCGACCTACAGTCAATTTTTGAACTCGCCGAAACGGCCCGTTCGCAAGGCGGCGTTCCACCAGTACTACCAACAGTTCACAGGGCATGAGAACACGTTGGCCGCGACGCTCAGCGGGTCCATTCAAACGGACGTCTACTATGCCCGCGCGCGGGGCTACACGAGCGCGTTGTCGGCCGCACTCTATCCCGATAACGTTCCGCAGTCGGTCTACGACAACTTAATCGCCGCGGTGCATGACAACTTGCCAGCCGTGCATCACTACTACGACGTTCGCCGGCGCAAGATGAAGCTGCGCGACATCCATCAATACGATACCTACGTGCCGATCCTCAGCGATCTGAACGTGAAGCATCCGTGGCCGCAGGCCGTCAAGCTAGTGCTTAGCTCTTTGGCTCCACTGGGCAGCGAGTATGGTGACGCACTGCAACGCGGACTCGAAGGACGCTGGGCGGATCGCTATCCCAATCAAGGCAAGCAGAGTGGCGCGTTCAGTTGCGGCACGTATGATGGCGATCCGTATATCCTCATGAACTTCAAGCCGGAGGTGCTCGACGACGTTTTCACGCTGACCCATGAAGCTGGCCACTCGATGCATTCCTATTATTCCGCCAAGCATCAGCCGTTTGAGTATTACAACTACACGATCTTTGTCGCCGAAGTCGCGAGCACGTTCAACGAGCAATTGCTTAGCCGCCATCTCATGTCGCAAGCCCGCGACGATCAAGAGCGGGCCTACCTGATCAATCGCGAGATCGATGGCATTCGAGGCACGATTGTGCGGCAGACGATGTTCGCCGAGTTCGAGAAGATCACGCACGCGATGGCGGAGGCTGGCGAGCCGCTCACGGTGCAGGCCTTCAAGGATATCTATCGGAAACTGTTGGAGGCTTATTTCGGGCCGGATTTCGTGCTCGATGACGAGTTGTCGCTGGAGTGCTTGCGGATTCCCCATTTCTATCGCGGCTTCTACGTTTATAAGTACGCGACGGGGTTGTCGGCGGCCATCGCGCTGAGCCAACGGGTGCTCGACGGTGGCCCAAGCGAGTTGGCGGACTATCTCCGCTTCCTTCAAGGCGGCTGCTCCAAATTCCCTCTCGATTTGCTCCGCGACGCGGGCGTCGACATGGAACAACCCGAGCCGGTGAACACTGCTTTGGCCCGCTTCGGCAGCTTGGTTCAAGAGCTGGACGAACTCTTGTAGATGAGCCCACGCGTGCTAGAGATGATTCGCCACGGCGAGGAGTTCCGTTGACCCGGCTGGGCGGATGATTTACTCTGACAGAACACACCTGTTAGCGTTGCGAGTTCCTCCCGGGACGCGATCGACAATCGCTGACACCGCCTGATGACGCGGCACCACGCCGCATTCCAACATGGGCGGGCAAGGACCTTGAGTTAGGAGTGGGACCGATGCTCCGACAGTCTCGTCAGCGACGTTTGTTATTCCGTTGTGCGGTTTACGCGCCTGCGCTCATGGCGGCACTGTTAATCTCGATCTCGCGCGCCAGTGCGGACCTGCCGGGCGAACGGATCTATGTCGAGCGTTGTGCCACCTGCCACGGCAAGCAAGGCGAAGGGGTAGCCGAGAAGTATGCCCAACCATTGGTGGGCGACAAGTCGGTATCCCAGTTAGCCGCGATCATCACCGAGACCATGCCGGAAGACGATCCCGAGACCTGCACGGGTGACGACGCGAGCGCGGTCGCGGCGTACATCTACGATGCCTTCTACTCCCCCATCGCGCAAGCTCGCCTGCGACCACCACGCATCGAGCTGTCGCGGCTGACGGTTCGACAATACCATCAAACCGTTGCCGATCTCGTCGGCAGCTTCATTGGCACTTCGTCGTTAGACGAGCAGCGGGGCTTGGCAGGCGAGTACTTCAACAGTCGCAATTATCGCCGCGATCGACGAGTTCTGCAGCGAGTCGACCCGACGATCAGTTTCGATTTTGGCGAGGCCAGTCCCGACGAGAAAATTGAAAAAGACGAGTTCTCGGTACGCTGGCAAGGCTCGCTTATCGCACCCGAAACCGGCACCTATGAATTCGTGGTCTCGACCGCCAACGGGATGAAGCTGTGGGTCAATCAGGAGAACACTCCGTTGATTGATGCCGCGGTTCGCTCGGGTGAGATGGCCGAGTATCGTGAATCGATTCGCTTGTTGGGCGGTCGCGCCTATCCGGTGAAATTGGAATTCTTCAAGTCGAAAGAAAAGCGTGCAGCGATTCAACTGTTCTGGAAGCCGCCTCATCAAACGCTGGCGGTGATTCCCGAGCGGTATTTGTCACCGATGAGGACGAGAGAAACGCTGATTATCGACACGCAGTTTCCTCCCGACGATCGCAGCGTGGGCTACGAGCGAGGCAGCTTCGTCTCCAAAGAGTGGGATCAGGCCACGACCCATGCCGCCATCGAGGCCGCAGAAAAAGTGGCAGCGCGTTTGCGTGAACTCACGGGGACGCGACGCGACGACGAGCCACAACAGGAGAAGGCACGGGAATTTTGTCGACAGTTCGCCGAACGCGCCTTTCGTCGACCCCTGTCGCCCGAACAACACGAGTTGTATCTCGATCGACAGTTCGCGGAAACCGCGGATCTGGGAACGGCCGTGCAGCGAATCGTGCTGTTGGTCCTCAAGTCACCGCGTTTTCTCTACCGCGAAGTCTCTGGCCAGAATGACAGCTACGACGTGGCGGCGCGACTCTCCTTTGCCTTGTGGGATTCGCTTCCCGACGACACGTTGCGTCAAGCGGCCGCCAACAACCAGTTGCAGACTTCCGAGCAAGTCGCCGCACAAGCGGAACGCATGGTCCGCGATCCACGGGCTCGGGCGAAGCTGCGCGAGTTCTTCCATCAGTGGCTCAAGTTCGAGCACTTCCAGGACCTCTCGAAGGATAGCGAGCTGTTTCCCGAGTTCGATCCGGAATTGGTCTCGGATATGCGAGTGTCACTCGACCTGTTTCTGGAAGATGTCATCCGTGGCGAGCGAGCCGACTTCCGCGAGCTTTTGGTGGCGGAACACCTGTACCTGAACGATCGGCTCGCCAAGTTCTATGGTTATGAATCGCCGGGCGATGCGAGGTTCCAGAAGACTTCCTTGGACCCGAATCGCCAAGCGGGAGTCTTGACGCACCCCTACTTGATGACGGGATTCGCCTATCACTCGACCAGTTCGCCGATCCATCGCGGCGTGTTTGTGGCCCGCAGCCTCTTGGGACGAGTGCTCAATCCACCGGCCGATGCTGTCACGCCGCTGCCGCCCGAACTGCATCCCGATCTGACGACACGTGACCGAATCGCGCTGCAAACCAGTCCCCCGGCTTGTGCCGTTTGTCACGAAATGATCAATCCGTTGGGATTTTCTCTGGAACAATACGATGCGGTGGGCCGATTCCGTACAGAAGAGCGGGCTCGCCCCATCGATCCAACCGGTTCTTACAACAAGGTGACGGGCGAAACGGCCAACTTTCGTGGGGCTCGTGAATTGGCCAACTTTCTGGCCGACAGCGACGAGGTCCACACGGCGTTTGTCAAACAACTCTTCCAATACACCGTGAAGCAGCCCATCGCCGCCTACGGGCCGGATCGGCTGGAGAAAATCCGCAACACCTTCGCCGAGCGGGAGTTCAATATCAACGGCCTGCTCGTCGAGATTGCTGTGGCCTCCGCGTTCACCGGAATCGAAACGACAACTTCCACGGACCACGACCAAACTTCCACAGACCGCGAACAGTAACCGTGCTGGCGGGCCAGTCATGAACTCGGTGCGGGCCTTTCGCACGTGCAAGCAGCGACTTGATAGTGTACGATAATCGGGTTGCCAAGAAGAACTTAGAGCTTGTCCGAAAAGGGGGCTGACCCTTTGGAGGCGAGTCGATTTCACTGGTTTTTGGGCTCGCCGGAGAGGGTCTGACCCCTTTTCGGACAGGCACTTAGAGGCTTCCAAGGAGACGACGAGATGTCACATTTAGCCAGC
>JBGTHH010000855.1:0-7437 GCA_041746275.1 Pirellulaceae bacterium
GCGTCGCGAACAAGCTCGAGCGTTTTCAGAGAAAGCGCGGCGCCTTTCGATCCGTGTTTGTCGAGCAATTGATTGAACTCGGCTGGCGGAACCGCCGTCGACCGCAGGCAGGTCAACGCGACATCGGCTTGCCGCAACCCGGCCGCCAAACGCTGGTGATCGGTCGCGAGTTGGTCGACATGCAAATCAATGGGCAGCGGACCATCATAAGCGGCCTCCCAAGGACAGGTGGCGAGTTGAACGTCGTCGCACAAGGCGAGTGTCCGCCATACTTCACGCCAAGTCGTGGCTCGCTGGTCCAACAAAGCTAGGCCGGTTAACACACCACGTTCCAAGTTGGCTAGACCTCCGCCGGGTTTATACAGCCGCTTGGAATCCGCGATGAGAATGTGGTGGCGACTGGCGGTGGCCCGCACGACGTGACTGAGAATTGGATACAGATCGGGTTCGTGATCGCTCGACGGCACTCGCCAACTCGTCACGGAGATCACCAGTGGCCCGAGATTCGGCCCATATCCCGCTTCATCCGTTCCCACCAGCAACGTCATGCGAACACCCGTTCCCTTCCCTGCGAACCGCCAAACTGGCCCAACGATACCAGATTGTCCGGTCAACGTGTGGAAGCCTCAGTGATCCCGGCCCAACAGGCGTATTAGCCGTTTGGGCGCTAGCCCCGGTTTTTCGTGGCGGAACCGTGGCTAGCGCCAAAACGGCTAATCCTAAAATCAAGCTGTCACACAGCACTAGAGGCAGCTAGACAACCGCGCGACATCGGCGGAAGATACCGTCAATGAACCTGTTCAACTGTTGCCGCTGCCTCTCCTACATCCCGCTACCGGTCGTGTTGGGAGGGGTCATCGTCGTCTGTGCTTCGCTTCCCGAAGCCGTAGCCCGCGACCACGACGATTGGCTGTATGTCTTCTGTTATGTGCAGACAATGCTACTGGCCGCTCATATCGTTCTAGGACCCGGCCGGCTCCTGTTCAGGCTCCCCTTTTCGGCGGCCTGGGGACTGGCCATTGGGCTCGCCTTGGCCAACTGCAACTTGACGACGCTGGCCCACCATTCCTCCCTGTCCACGGGCATGACGTTGCTGCTGGCAGGAACCGTGCCGGCAATCGGCATATTCGCCCTCTATCGTTGGCGCACGGATGCTCGGTTGCAGATCGGCTGCGAGTCGGCACACGCTCCCGCGGCAACGGCGACGCAGTTCAGTATGCGTTCGCTGTTGGCCTTAGTCAGCGCCTTCGCGGTCGTGGGTTGGCTGATGAGATTTGTTGCGCAGTCGACAGCGAATCCCTTCGGTGGTGGTCGCGACCTCGTTTTGTTGCAGACTTGGCTGGGCTTCTACCCGGCGCTAGCCACGGCACCGGTGTTGCTGGTCATCTTCCGGCCGTCGTGGACTATCTTGGCCGTGGCAACTTGGTTCCTCGCGCTGGTCTTGGCGGAACCGCCGCTGTTTGTGCTCTCGGGGTCGGTCGTATTTCAAGATCAAACGCTGGTCAGCGGAGACGCTAGTTGGGATCAAATGCGCGCGTCGTGGGCGGACACTTCACTGTGGTTTGGGCAGATCGTCGTGGCCCTGCTGGCGTATGGATTGCTCGCCCGGCTCGTCGGTTGGCGACTGGTCATGCCTGATCAATCAAAGATCAACAAGCCCGACACGGAGGCACCGTCCGCAGAGGGAAGTTCCACTGCCGCAGCGGGATGAGCCCAGGCCTGAAAGCCGACTTGAGGGACGATGCGTTGCACGCGACAAGCCCAGACCTCGCCCTCGCCCAGGGCCGCACGTCCGAGCTCCGCTAAGGGAATCGCGGCTTCCACCGTCCAGGAATCGTCGTTGGATGTCGCCGCCACAAACCACTGGGGATTCCACCGCGTATCGCCCCAACACGCCTCTCCGGTCCAACCTCGGTGGTCGACCGTGAACTTGAAACAACTGGCATAGTCACGGTCGATGTCGAACAGGAACTCGACGCGGTCCTCCAGCTTGAGCAGTGGATCGCGTCCGCGGGGTTGATCGCTCGACGTGTAGGCGAGACCCACTGGCTTGCGGCATTGCACGCCAAGGTAGAGATACTCGTGATCGCGAGCCAGCTTCACGGTCGCGGGCCAAGCCGCATCGTCCGCCAGCCGACTGGTAAGTGGAACGGCCGCAGCCTGCGTCCAAAGTTGCTCATCGAGCCGGCCGTCGAGCAAGGGCTGTTCGGTTTGCAGGGGACAGATCAGCACCGACTTCGGCGGCTTTTCCGAACGCGTCGCCAACCACAATTCACCTTGTGCCGTCTGACGCCAAATGCCTTGCGGTTGGCTGCCGGCGAGTTGCTGATACAGCCGTCGCGCTTCGTTCAGTTGCCCACTTCGGCGATAAGCGGCTGCGATCGAGCAACGGACGCTCGGTTCGGCCGACCAAGCGGGTCGAGTTTGTTGCAGCCCAGCGACTTGTTGCAACAAGCGATCCAAGCCGTTCGTCGCCACCTCCGTGGTGTCCCACCCCGCTCGCTCGACACGCGAGTCGAAGTGCGTCACCGTGAGCTGGGGATGAAGTTTGGGTAGGAGATCTGAATTCGTCGCACTCGCCAGCGCGACCTGCTCGATCGCCGGTTGTTCCAGGCCGGAGCGCGACTCAAAAGCGATCTCCGCTTCCTCGCTGGCCAAGTATTGCACGACCCACATGAGCGCCGCTTCGGCCAGCCCATGGTTTGGATACCTGTGAACCAGGGCGATTCGCGTTTCGGCGGCCAAGCCGTAGCTGCCGATCTCCTGATACCGTTGTGCCAACAGAAAGAGCGCTTCACCGCCCGAGGACTCGGGGAGCTCTCGCGTGAGATTGTCGATCTGCGCCAGCCAACCTCCCAGATCTTGCTCGTCGTCACCGGCGCGGGTCAACAAGATCTCGATCGTTCGTTGCACCTGCGTCACGCGGCGCAAATCGACGATGCTCGTGGCGGAAGCTTGACTGAGCGCGCGTCGCGCCTCGCTTGCGGGAGCCAACGAGAGTCCGCTGAACAGATCACGTCCGGCCAATGGTCGAGGCACTTCGGTTAACAGTAGTTCAAAGCCACGCCGTTTCGCCACCGGCGACCAACGATCGTCGATCAACCCGCGGCAAATGGAGGTATGTTCCTGGACAGTCCGCCCCAGACGCGTCGCGAGCTGCGTGGTGTCGAGTGTGATGGTGGCAGACGCATCCAGGTTGGTCGCGGCGAAGAGCTTCTTGGTACGCCAGGGAGACAGTCCCAGTACATGAATCTGATCTGGATACGCCGTGGGGTCGGCCGCGCGCACGACCGCCTTCAAAACAATCTGGTTCACCACATGCGACAACGGATCGAGCCCACGCGGGTCTGCGGCTTGCGTCACGACGATTTCCGGACGCCATTGTCGCAGCCTTAGTACGGCATATTCCTCACACGCCGCCGCTCCATCACGACCGTGGGTGAGACTCCAACCTTGGGCGATCGCCGACGCTGAAAGTTTCAGACCCATTTGCCGTAACGGAAACCGCCACGTCGAATTGGCATAGGTGCCGCCGGCCGCGATGACTCCGGCGGAAACGCGTTCGTCGCGCGAGGCGTCTCCCGCGGTGGGCAGCTCGACATCACGCCGTGTCAGGGATTCGACCACGCCGAGAAATCCTTCGTCACCGCAGGCGCGGGTGAACAACTCGAGCGGGATCGTACTCGCGTCGCTGAACAAGCCCAGCACCGCCGCGCGTTGGCCGCCACTGTGCTGACGTTGCCACGTGGTTCCTCCGTCGTGTGTGGACAAGATCGTTCCCAGCGGTCCCACCGCCCAACCGCGCTCCGCGTCGACGAACGTTAGGTTGTGTAAAGGCAAGGTGTGTCCCGTGGGCACCAATTGCCACGACTGTCCATGATCCGCACTGCGCAGCAAGCAACTCCCCGGGTTCCCGACGACCCAAATCATGTTGTCGCGGACAGCGATCGCGCGGAAGTCGATCTGTTCTAGTGTGCTTTGCTCGACCGGTAACTTCGGAGCGAGCCAGCGCTGTCCGCCGTCCGCCGAATACCACAGCAGCCCACCGTCACCCGCCAGCCACAATCGCTGTCGTCCAGTGATCTTGACGCTGCGCGGTTGACGGAGTCCCGTCTCAGCTTGCGGCAAGGGCACCAACGACGTGCGCGTGAGGTTCGCGATCAGTCCGCCGCGCCCCACGACAACCCCTTGCTGCGGATCGACAAAGTCACCGGCCAACCACGCGACCTCACGTGTCGTGGGAAACGACATCCAACTCCGTCCCCCATCCTCGGTGCGAAAGACTCCCGATGGATACATCGCCGAGGGCAGCCCCACCGCCCAGCCTTGTTGCAAGTCGAAGAACTTCACGCGGCTGAGCTTCGGCAATGTCTCGGCCGAAAGTCGCGTCCAACGGCGGCCTCCGTTCTCCGTGCGTAGCACAACACCCTGCGTGCGATGGCTGTAAGGATGCGTCCAGCCCCCGACTGCCCAGCCATTCCTTTCATCCACGAAATGCACCGAATCCAAGCGACAGTTGACGGGCGAGTCGGCCAATTGCCAGCGCCGACCTCCATCCTCGGTGGTCCAAATCACGCCGCGATCGCCCACCGCCCAGCCACGATTCGCGTCGAGGAAGAAGACGTCATGCAGCGCCGCGTCCTCGAGCATCTCGGCAGGCAAGCTGGGCGGCTGTGCCAAGGCGTTGGGTGCGACCCACCAACCAACCGACATGAGCAGTATCGCCGCCAGCATTCGTCGGCCCTGACGCATCGTCTTGACTCCATCCAGAAGGAACAACTATATCCCGCGCGAATCGTAACCGAAGCGGAAACTCCGTTCCAGGCGGAATTTAGCCCTGCTAGCACCCCCGCGGTTCGCTCGGCAGAAATCCCCCTCGCGGTAACGCTCGCAAGCGTGGTAAGATGACGAGCCTGCGCCCGGCAATGGATGGCAAGGGGGACAGTATGCTCGAACTGAAAACGTGGGATTGGGTGTTGCTGGCTGCGGCGAGCTACATCGCCGTCATCACACTCGTGCGACTCATGCAACGTCGTCGCGAAAGCATCATTCGCGACTTGACGCGCGAAGTCGAGCTCGCCAAACAGCGGCTCAAGGAGGAGAAAACGAAGGACCTTCAAGATCGAAAACTGCGCGAGCAGAGGAAACAACGGCAGCGAACCCCATGACCAAACGACTTTATATCGAAACCGTCGGTTGCCAGATGAATGTGCTCGACAGCGAAATGGTCGTGGCGAGTTTGCGCAAGCATGGCTACGAGTTGACCAAGGATCCGCAACTGGCCGATACGCTCTTATTCAATACCTGCAGTGTGCGCGAACACGCCGAAGAGAAAACCTACAGCGCCTTGGGGTATCTGAAACGGCTCAAGCAGAAGCATCCCGCGAAGGTGATTGGGGTGATGGGCTGCATGGCACAGAAGGACCAGAAGATCGTTTTCGAGCGCGCACCGTATGTGGATCTGGTCGTGGGCCCGGGTCAGTTGCAGCAGATCCCGGAGTTGGTCCGCCAAATCGAAGCCGGCGCGCGACATCAGATGGCAGTCAGCTTGGGTCGCCGAGAAGGAACGGTGGACGAGATTAAGCGGAGCCACGAAACGTTCGATCCGCTGCGCGATCCGGCCATGCGTCCGACACCGTTTCAAGCTTACTTGCGCATCCAGATTGGTTGCGACAAGTTTTGCACTTACTGCATCGTTCCTTTGACGCGCGGTCCGGAACAAGGCCGACCGCCACGGCAGATCTATGACGAAGCACGCGTGCTGGCGGATCAGGGCTGCAAGGAGATCACGTTGCTCGGCCAGACCGTCAACAGCTACAAACACGTCGAAGGTGGCGTCACGACGCGACTGGCCGATCTATTGCACGAGTTGCACAAGATTGACGGCCTCGAACGGCTCAAATTCGTGACCAACTATCCCAAGGACATGACCTACGACTTGCTGGAGGCGGTGCGCGATCTGCCAAAGGTATCGCCATATCTGCACGTGCCCCTGCAAAGCGGCTCGGATGCCGTGTTGGATCGGATGAAGCGAGGCTACACCGTGGCCGATTATCGCGACATGATGCAGCGCATCCGGGAAACCGTGCCGCAGGCCACCGTGTCGAGCGATTTTATCGTGGGCTTTTGTGGCGAGACGGACGAGGACTTTCAGCGGACGGTCGAACTGGTTCAAGAGTGTCGCTTCAAGAACAGCTTCATCTTCAAGTACAGCGAACGGCCGGGCACCAAGGGAGCTCACCTGCTGCGAGATGACGTCCCGACGGAAGTCAAACAACGCCGCAACAACGAATTGCTGGCGATCCAGACCGCGATCTGCGAAGAGGATAACCAAGCCTTTTTGGGCCGCACGGTCGAGGTGTTGATCGAAGGGCCGAGCAAGCGAGCCTTCAAGACGGCTCACGAAGACGAGCAGGAGATTCAACTGACGGGACGCACGCACTGCGATCGGATTGTCGTCTTCGAGGGGCACCGCCGCCAGATTGGCCAAACGTTGCCCGTCGTGATCTACGACGCTTCCGCTTATACGTTGTTCGGCAACATCGTCACCCGCGAATCCAGCTTGCCCGTGCTGGCGGGACTCATGTCGTAAACGATCGCCGCAAGATGCTCGCGTTCGTCTCGCCGTAGCGGAACGCTTGGCCCGTTTCGATGTTGTACAGGTTCACCACTGCGGGGCTGAACAACGACGGGTCGATCTTGTAAAAGTCACGGTCGTAGCGCGCGAAGATCTCGGCGAACGGTTGGCCATAGTCCGACGACGCGGAACTAGGAACGCGCGGCCCCACCTCCTGCAGGCTGGCGTCGTCGCCGGTGACCCACAACGTGACTTCACCGCCGTACAGCACGGCATCGTTCGTGCGCCCGATCGCCGCCAGATCATCGCCCGCAACGGGCGGCAGCGGCGCGACTCCAAAGCCGCTACGAACACGTTCCAAATCGAAGCCCAACTCATGCAGCTTATGCAGGCAGGTCTCGACAGTCCGCGCGACTATCTGGATCGTCCCGGCCAAACTCGCGGTGGGAGCAACTAGCAAGGTGACGTTCTCGGCCGCGACGCCACATTCCTGCGCGACGTGATGACAGACGTCCGCATGGGGCAACTTGCCAACTTCGAGAACTCCCACCACCGCGGCGGCGGATTCGCGGCGTCCGATTCGGTCGAATAGCGGCTCGCGTCCACGCACCGCGCGCATCGGCCCCGAACCCATGGCATAGAATTTCTCACCCGCGATCTGCCAGCCCGCGTACTGCGAGGCCATGCAGGCCGCGATCGGTTGATCCGTGCGCACGGACACGGCAGGACCACTCCATAGCTCGGCCCGACCGGGCACAATGTCAACCTTCCCCAGTCCCGCGAGACAGACTTCCGCCAAACCGATTCCCGCGGCAAGTCCTCCCGCGACATGCACGCCACAGTCGATCAAGCGCACGCCC
>JBGTHH010000856.1:0-2725 GCA_041746275.1 Pirellulaceae bacterium
GCCGCGTCAGCCGGACGCGCCCCTCTTGGACGCTGAGATCCGTTTCTCCGGTCGTGGCGTCCAGCGACAGACGCGTTCCATCTGGATAAACCACCGTCGCCGCACTTTGGGATTCCTGTAAAGTCCAGTGGCGCTCCTACCCAGCTCCCCGGCGACATCTTTAATCGTAGTGCCGGGGGCGTAGCACGCCGTGATCAACTTGCGCTGTTCCGGACTCAGCCGCTGGATGCAGTGATCCAGGGCTTGGAGTTCCCGCAGACGACGGTCCATCGCGTTGGCGTTCTGGTCCGCCAAGAGATCAAGGAGATCGACGTTAAAGACATGGCGGTCACGGGCGAGCTTGCGGCGATACTTGAGCACTTCGAAACGCGCCGTCGTACACCCCCACGCCAGAAAATCGCTGTCCTTGTCGAAGTCGGCAAATTTGCGTCATAGCACCACGCAAGTTTCCTGCAGGACCTCATCAGCATGCTCTCGGCCCGGGAGCAGCGAACGCACAAACGCCCGCAGCCCGCTCTCATGGTGTGCGAATAGGCGGATGAACTGCTCGTACGTTGCCGTATCGGAAGCCGGACGCTCGCACACACTTGGTTCTTGGTCGCCGCTGCTCATGGTCTACTTCTGCGAATGCCGGGAAATTCGTAACGCTTTGACAGGGGTGTGCGAAGGTTGGTTCATAACAATAACTCCCGCCCGCCACCGAATTGCCCATCATTTTTCGTGAACCCCATGCCGTGAATTCAAGTCTACTGGATCAGCCGAGTGGTGACTTACGGAAACAGCGAGGACAAGCTGGTGGGAATGACTACGAGACGGCTTGCCGCACGGTACTCTTTCGCTCGTTGTGGAGTCATGTCATCACCAGAACCACAGGCTCACGCCGAGTGACTTGCTTTCGATCGAGGCGTACCGATCGAGACCACTCTTATCGTCGCACGAAGCATCGCACTTAGTAAGAAATGCATCGATTCGGGGATCGTACACCGAGTGGCCGAACAGATCCAAAATGTCGGAGAGATCCATAGGTTGCCTTTGTGCGTTCGGACGAATTCCGGCGGAGAACTGGTGGTTGGGTCAGGTGGCACACCAAGCGATGACCCGACACCTAGCACAACCGAGAGCGCGAGAGTTCGGGCAGAGTCTCGCGGAGGCTTAAACGCGTATGGCGTGAAGTGGCTACGTCGTGTTGACCCGGCCAAGCCAGCGCGAATTGTATCCAGATCGACGTTGACGCTGCAAGCCGGTAACGCGGACTCGTCACACAATATGATTGAGCGAACTCTTCTTTGCCAAAGTTAAATCTGCTTGCAGGCGATCCCTGTCCCGCAGTAAACTTTCGTGCATCAGTCGCATCCGTTGTTGCTACTAGCATTCGGAATTCTGGAGGGCGTCCCCGTGTTTCAACTCCGTCATGCCGTCATCGCGATCTGTCTAGGTAGCGTGTCTACCGCTGTCTGTGCTGAAACACTGAACGACATCCTCGAACGTGTTGCCACAAGATCTAAAGCCTATTCCACCGTCGATTGTAAGTGGAAGGTGGTTAGCAATTTCACGGAGAGTTCTGGAAAGCGAGTCGGGATTGATCCCTTCGGAGATGGACGGGTGGCTGAATTGAAACAGCGACTCCCCGCAACGATAGCGTGGATGGGATCATTTCAGTCTGACGGATCGAAACTCCGTTTGTCTTATGATCAGCCGGTATGGACTTTTCCCGAAGCTCGTCTTCGAAAGAGCGCCAAGATTCTCGTCAGCGATGGAGTCGAATCGCGTTCATTGGACACGGATGACTCGCGCACGCAAGCGACCTGGACCAAGGCGCAAAACCCGGGGAACGTGGGCTTCAATCCACACTTGACTCCTTTGTATACGCAGTTCCGCGCGTTTCATTATCCCATCGCAAGCTTGTTTCCACCGGAATCGATCGACTCCAAGGTCGAGGCGGGCCAATGGGACGGCCACGAGTGCGTGGTGCTTCGCCGCAACCATCCGGGTCAGAACGTCAGCGGACGCGAGTTGCCCGTCTATACGCTGTGGCTCGATCCGAAGGCCGACTATTCGGTCCGTCGCTATACTTCCACCCGAGGAGAAGTAATCACACACGACATTCGCGTCGAACTCGCACAGCAAGATGGATTGTGGGTGCCGAAGCGGTGGCAATGGTTCGATTACCATGATGCGACGGGAGACCTCTTGGCTGTGCATTCATCTGAGATTTTGGAAATCAGTATGAACAAACCGATGGCCGACTCTTTGTTTGAGCTTCCGCTTCCTCGTGCGACCATTGTCTCGGACCAGCGTGCAGTCCCAAATCGAAAGCTGCTGATCGGCAATGATCAGCGAGAATTCGAGGTCACGAATCAGCAAACGGCAAAAGCGAGTTCCTTGGAAGCGTTGCTGCAGGAACTCGAACAGGAATAAGAACGCCGCACCTCGCGGTGTACCAACCTGGGGGCTGCCAATCTAGGTTGTAACTCACTTTAACCCCCGCATCTCGACTCAAGACGCCCATACGCTGGCCGACGACGCAAGGGGACCATGATTTTATGGTCCGTGGATGGGTAATCTTTCAGTCGCGTCGTTGCATAGAGAGCGATCAGGCTGGCAGTTTACGCATCAGTTACTTCTCAGCAGCCGCCAGCGCCGCGGCCGGTGTAGAAGCTGACTTGCCTGAATCGGAACGGCTGAAATCACCGCGGAGCGCTTTCAACGCATAACGCTCGTAGTC
>JBGTHH010000857.1:0-5628 GCA_041746275.1 Pirellulaceae bacterium
CGGCTTGGCTGGTCATCCTCGGTTGCGGACCGTGTATTGTAACTCGAGTTGATCCGCCGTAGATGCCACCGGAGAATCACTGCCAAAGTTTCCAAACTGGCACCCCACTTTCACCACACCACCATGCTTTCGCCGTAGGGACTTGGCGGCTATCTTGGGCGTCTTGTTCTTGACAGCACACCGGGGACTGAGGCGAGGATGCAAACATATAACTCACGTATTGGGCTGGTCCTGTTCGCGATTTACCTGTTCTTCTACGGCGGCTTCGTGTTTCTCAACGCGTTCCGCGCCGACGTGATGGAAACCACGCCGATCGCAGGTATCAATCTGGCCATTCTGTATGGCTTCGGTCTGATCGCGTTCGCGCTCGTGTTGGCGTTGATCTATGGCTTCCTCTGTAAGCCATCGGCCGACGAAATCGCGGCCTTGCGAGGCAAGAAATGATCCACGAAGCCTCCTACATCGCGATCGCGATCTTCTTTGTGTTCGTGGCGATCACGCTGGGCATCAGTTTCTATCTGGGACGAAAAGCCCAGTCGTCTCAAGGCTACTTCGCGGCCCACGGTCAGATTCCGTGGTTTGTGAACGGAGTGGCGTTCGCCGGCGACTACTTGTCAGCCGCGTCGTTTCTGGGCATCTGCGGCATGATCGCTTTTTATGGCTACGATGGCTTCCTGTATTCAATCGGTTACCTGGCCGGTTGGATCGTCGCCTTGTTCGTCGTGGCCGAGCCCATGAAGCGATTGGGCAAGTTCACGTTTGCCGACGCGTTGGACGCCAAGTTCAATTCGCCCGGAATCAAGCTGGCCGCGGGCATCAGCACGTTGGCGGTCAGCATCTTCTATCTCATTCCGCAAATGGTCGGAGCAGGCGTTCTGGTCCAACCGCTGTTGAACTTTCCGCATTGGGTCGGCGTGGTGCTGGTTGGTTTCACCGTGATCGTGATCGTGGTGACCGCCGGCATGGTGTCGACCACGTGGGTGCAGTTTCTCAAGGGCTCGCTGCTCGTTTTGTTCAGCGCGATCCTCACAATGATGATCTGGGCGCGGGGCTTCGAAACGAAACTCGGCGGCGTGGATGGACATGAATTCCGCACGCTCGGCCCGTTTAGCCAGCAGGAGTTATCGGAGCAATTGCAGCAACAATCAGGCTTTGAACAGACGACTCTGGTGGCAGCCGATGGTGGTTGGACGGACGCCCCTTTCGTGCGCACCCGCGACGCATCAGGCGTGGTCACGATCTGGAGCCTGCAAGAGCCAAGTGAAGGCCAAGTTGTGCTGCACGAGGCGCAAAGCGTCGAGACGCGCGCGGGGCAAGTGTGGGTCAATGGCGAGCCGAAGGGGGTGAAGAAAGGGGAACCGGAACTGCATCCCATCGGATACATCAGCAAGTTGCCGGACGGCATGACGGCGACGGGACCCTTGGGCCCACTGTCGTTCTTTCGCACGCTCCAGGGAAGTGAGATCATTCTCTGGCCCAAACAGGTCGTTACGGACGCGGCGGGAGTGAAGACCACGGTTTACTTCCAAAAACCTACGCCGGGCAGTCAGATCCTCCGGCCCGGCGAGCATCCCACGTTTCAAGGCATTCGCAGCGAAAAGCTGTTTGATAAGTTGAACTTCCTCTCGCTTATGTTGGCATTGTTTTGTGGAACCGCGTCGCTCCCGCATATTCTGATTCGCTATTACACAGTCAAGGACGAAACGAGCGCGCGCAAAAGCACCATCGTCGGCATCGCCAGCATCGGCTTCTTTTATGTCTTGACGCTATACATGGGTTTGGGCGCGATGACGAGCGGCGCGTTGGATGTCACGGACAGCAACATGGCGGCACCGTTGCTCGCGCGCAGCTTGAGCGAATGGTTGTTCGCGGCGATTTCTGCGATTGCGTTTACGACCGTGTTGGGCACGGTGAGTGGATTGATTCTCGCTTCGGCGGGCGCGGTGACTCACGATCTGATGGCCAGCTTCCTGCGCATCGAAATGAACGATCACGAAAAAGTACGCGTTGCGAAGATCGCTTCGGTGGTGGTGGGAGCGATCGCGGTGGTTCTGGGAATTCAGTTCAGTGCCCTGAACGTCAGCTACTTGGTCGGCTGGGCTTTTAGCGTCGCGGCCTCCGCGAATCTCCCGTCGCTGGTGATGATCCTGTTTTGGAAGGGGGTCACGCAACAAGGTGTGATCGCCGCTGTCGTGGTGGGCATGGTCAGCTCCCTGGGTTGGATCTTGTTGAGCGCCGATACGTTCACTGGTGTCTATGGGCTGGCGGCGGATCAGGCGTGGGTTCCCTTCAGCCAACCGGGAATCGTCACCATCCCGTTGGGTTTCCTCACGTTGATCGTGGTCTCGCTGTTGACCCGTTCGACCGCGACAACCGACTTGCCGAACTAACGTCGTTATACGAGAACCATGCTGGCGTCAGATCAGTACCAATTGCTCGACTTTGGCTCGGGACGCAAGTTGGAACGATTTGGCGCGTATGTGCTAGATCGGCTCGCACCCGCTGCGGACCACGCTCGGCCCACGAATCCAGCCGCTTGGCCTACGGCGACCGCGCGTTACCGTCGCACAACGCCTGACATGGGCGTGTGGCAACCGCGCGCGGAGCTGCCGGAAGCGTGGTCGGTAAGCACGTCGAGTTTCGTGATGGAGCTCCGCCCCACGCCATTCGGCCACATCGGCATCTTCCCGGAGCAGGCGGACAATTGGGAATGGATCACCCAGCGGATTCGCCGCGCCGGCCGACCGCTACGCGTGCTCAATCTATTTGCTTACACCGGCGGCAGCACGCTGGCCGCCGCTGCGGCGGGAGCCTCCGTGGTGCATGTCGACGCGGCCATGAATACGGTGGCCTGGGCTCGACGCAACGCCGAGCTATCGGGTTTGGCGGAAGCGCCGATCCGTTGGATTGTCGAAGACGCTCACAAATTCGCCGCAAGGGAACTCCGTCGCGGAAATCATTACGATGCCGTGATCCTGGATCCGCCGACCTATGGCCACGGGCCCAAAGGCGAAGAGTGGAAGATCGCTCGCGACTTGCCGCGTCTGCTGCAACTGTGTGCTCAGTTAACCGAAGGGCATCGTTCGTTTATTCTGTTAACCTGCCACTCGCCCGGTTTTGAGCCGCCCGAAGTCGAAGCCCTGCTGGCGGACTGTGTGTTCGGAAGCTGCCAATTCGGCGCGACCGCGCGATCGCTGTCCATTGTGTGCGTCGATGGGCGACAACTCCCGAGCGGCGTGGTGGCCCGCTGGCCGAAATAGCTGTCCTGTTTTCGGCTACACTTTGATTTCAACCGTGATTCCATCTGTTCCTGCCTCGTAAGCCAACATGCCGTATGACGGAACCCATCACCAGCCGCCACAACGCACGAGTCAAACAGGCCGCCAAGCTGCGCGATCGTCGTGGCCGGGAGGAGCAAGGGCGGATCATCATCGATGGAGTCCGCGAAATCACACGCGCCGTACACGCGGGAGTCAAGCTGAACGAAGTCTTCGTCTGTGAAGCCACGTTGCAGCCTGCGGGAAGTCAATTGCTGACGAGCCTGACAGCGTCCGACTGCGATATTGTCCCCGTATCGTCGGCCGTCTTCGACAAGCTCTCGTTTGGAGATCGGGTCGAGGGGCTGATCGCCGTGGCGACACCTCCGGCGGCGAGCCTGAGCGGATTGGAACTGCGTGAGCGGATGCTCGTGGCGGTATTGGAACACGTCGAGAAGCCCGGCAACATCGGCGCGGTGCTCCGCAGCGCGGATGCGGCAGGTGTCGCGGCCGTGATCATCGCCGATGGCGGAACGGATCTTTACAATCCCAACGCCATTCGCGCGAGCGCGGGAACGATCTTTGCCTTGCCGTTGATTGCCTCTTCCAGTCGCGAAACCGTTGCTTGGTTGCGCGAGCAGTCGTTCCAGGTCTGTGCGACGCGCGTACACGGAGCCGTCACTTACACCAGCGTCGACTATTCCGGACGGTGTGCAATCGTCCTGGGAAGCGAAGCCGACGGGCTATCGGACCTCTGGCAGGGCGCGGACGTGACCTCCGTGCTCTTGCCCATGTGCGGCGTCGGCGACAGTCTGAATGTCTCGGTTACGGCTGCCGTGCTGTTTTATGAAGCCTTACGGCAACGCACGCTGGGTGGCGGGTAAGCAACGGCGGGTAATCACCGGACGAAGACGCGGCACGGATTACGAAAACAACTCGCGAATCGGCGTGCCATGGGGTAGGACGGGGACGGGTCGTCCGGCCGCCGTCAGGTAGTGCTTCTGTGTATCGATCCCCAAGTGATCGTAGATCGTCGCCAGCACATCCTGCGGAGTTTTGGGGTTGTCCTTGGGAAAAGCACCCTTGCCATCGGACGAGCCGACCACTTGTCCGCCACGCACCTTGCCACCGGCGATCGCCGCGCTGAAGACGTTCGGATAGTGATCGCGCCCGGCGTCCTTGTTCACTCGAGGCGTGCGACCAAACTCACCCCACGCGACAACCAACGTCGACTCCAAGAGACCGCGCTGCTCCAAGTCCTCGATCAGCGCCGAGTAGGCTTGATCAAAGCGAGGCAAGAACCCGCGACGCAGCGAATCGAAGCCTTGCACGTGCGTGTCCCACCACCGCAAGTCAACAGTCACCAGCCGCACTCCGGCTTCGACCAACCGCCGCGCGAGCAGCACCCGCTGGCTCCAAGCCGGCGCTCCGCAACGATTCGCAGCCTTCGGATCAAACGGTTCCATGAAGCCATAACGCTCGCGCAGGGACGCTGGCTCGGCGTCCAGGTCAAACGCTCGCTTGGCGGCCGGCGCGGACAAAATGTCCCAAGCCTTCTGTCCAAAGCGATCTAACGCCGCCATCTGTCCGCTCTGGTCGACAGCTTCCCGCAAGCGATCGACGCCCGATAGCAGTTCGCGACGACTGTCGAGTCGATCGATGGTCAGCCCCGACGTGATCTCGAAATTCGGCAGCTTGAACGGACCGGGCTGAGCCGGATCGGCTCCCGTTTCGAACGGCTTATTCGCGACGCCCAAGTACGCCGAGTCGGTACCCGGCACCTGTCGCGGAATCATCACATAGGCGGGCAATTCGGGATTCAGGTGCCCCAGTTGCTCGGAGACGATCGCACCGCAACTCGGCTTTTCATTCAGGTCCGGCGCGGGACCAGCGGGATAGCCCGTGAAGCAGATTTGGTCTCCCGAGGAATGTCCGGCGTCGCCGTGATACAGGCTGCGAAGGATGGACCACTTGTCCATGATACGTCCACACATCGGGAGCATATCGGTGAGCTGAATCCCCGGCACGTTGGTGTTGCTCACACCGAACTCACCTCGGTAATCCACCGGTGCCTCGGGCTTGGGATCCCACATATCGATGTGGCTGGGCCCGCCGCGCATCCACAAAATGATCACCGAATGATGTGCCTTGACCTGCGCCGGTGCCGCGGTCGCTTCACCACGTAACAGATTCGCCAACGAGAAACCGGTCGCTCCGAGCGTCCCCGCCGCGACGAAACCGCGCCGACTGATCGCGTTACGTCGAAACTCGGAACAAGTTCTGCGAATATCCCATTGGCTGGTCATGGGTCGTCTCTCACGAGGGTTGGATTTTCATACGCATCAACGCTGCTTTATATATCGGCAGCAAC
>JBGTHH010000858.1:0-7395 GCA_041746275.1 Pirellulaceae bacterium
ACCAAATAGATCATGATCACCGATTTGCACGAGCTTCCCCCACCCGTCGCCGCGTCGGCGCGAAGCAACTGAGGCAACGTCAACCCTGCCGTCCCGAGCGTGCCGACCTTCAGAAAATTACGTCGCGTCATACGATCGCAGTAACTATGCCCGGTGTGCGGTCGGCCTTGAATGGTGAGCATCCGAGTGGTCTCCTGATAGCGAGCGGATCCAATAGGTGGGGGACGAAAGCAGGGACCGAAGTATAGCAGGACCGGCCCTGCTGACCTAATCGAATCTCCGCAAATTAGTCTCGGCCTCACGGCCTGGGCAATCGGTTGGCTCGGCACACCGCCGTGTTAACTCAGCCCAACGCGTCGCGGAACAGTCGCTGGAAACGCTGGCGGTTCTCCCGCGTGTACTCGTGACAGTCGTCCAGCAGGGCTCGAGCGCCTTCGTAGCCCAACAAGTACGCGAGCTTGCTTAATTCCTGTTCGTTGTCCGGTAAATCATGCCGGGCGGTCGTGTTCATCAATCGCAAGCCAGACTCGACGCTACGAAGGAAGCGATAGGATTTACCAAGAAACTCCGCCGACTCGTCCGACAAGTGTCCTTGCTTGCGTAAAGCCCCAATCGCGTCGAGTGTGCCTGGGACGAGCACTTCGGGCGACGCGGCGCCGTGCCGCATCTGCAACATCTGAATCATGAACTCGATGTCCATCGTGCCGCCGGGGCCACGTTTTAGGTTTCGCTCCGAGGCGGTTTCCTGCAACTTACGCCGCATGACGCGAATCTGTTCGACGTTCTCCGCCGTCCACGCCGGGTGGATTAAGCAGTCACGCACGATCCGCATCGTCTGGTCCATCGCCGTCGGCGAACCGAAGACGGGACGGGCCTTGCACAGGGATTGGCGTTCCCACAGTTGACCGCGCCCCGACTCGAAATAGCTTCGCAATTCCTCCAACGAGACGGCCAAGCTGCCACTCTTGCCAGTAGGTCGCAGCCGCGTATCGACTTCGTACAGTCGGCCGTGCGGGCCGAGTTGCGTGACGACCTTAATCACACGCTGCGCCAGTTGACTGAAGAAGTGCTGGTTCGTCGTGGTGGCTTGACGGCGGGACGAGCGTCCTTGCTGAGTCAGTCCCTCGCCTTCGTACAAAAAGACCAGATCCAGATCGCTATGGTAATTGGGCTCACGTCCGCCGAGTTTTCCCATGGCAAGCAGGATCAGCGAACACGGCTGCCCCGAGCGCAGCAGCGGCTCGCCATGTTTCAATACGAGTTGTTCCTGCTCGCGCCGCGTGATCTCTCTCAGGCAAACCTCGGCGATATCCGAAAGCGAGTGATGGGTGGCCTGGATGTCATCGCGGCTCAAAATGTCGCGTACGCCCACACGCAGATGCTGAGAACTTTTAAAGCTATGCAGGATTGGATCGACATCCACCGCGCGGCGGCACAGCTCGGAGAGTGTTCGCGTCAACGCATCGAACGTCGGCAAGCTATCGAGCACCAACGAATCCATCAGTTCGTCGATCATGCCGGGGTTGCTCGTGAGGAGATCCGACAGGTAGCTGCTCGACGCGCAAAGCTGGACATACAACCTAAGCGACGGTGGACTGAAGCTAAACAGCTCCCACAGCACTCCCTTGCCACCCAGCGAATCGCTGACTTTACTCAAATTGACAAGCGTCGCGTCGGGGTCGGGGGTCGCGGCGATCGCTTTCAACAAGCGAGGCGCGATAGCCGCCAGGAAGTGTCGACAGCGTCGCGTGGAAAGGAAGGAAATTTTCTCGGCCGCCAGCGCCATCACGTTGCGATACGCTTGGTCGACGTCTTGAAACCCGTGGCGGCCCAACACCTCCGCAATCAATTCGGGAGGTGGCGTCGGGTCGAGCACGAGATCGGTCTCCGGGTCCGCTTGACTGTCATCACCAAAAGCATCGTGCAGCAAGTGGTCGAGGATCTTGCGATTCAAGTTTGTCTTGGTGGTCAAGTCATTCTGAAACTGGGCCAGACCCGTGGTCTCCGCGCGATCGGTGTAGCCCATCCGAATGGCTAGCCGGCGCATCTCCGCGTTGTCCTCCGGCAAAGTGTGGGTCTGCAAGTCGAACATAATCTGCAGACGATGTTCCAGCTTGCGCAGAAACTCGTAATTCTCTTCGAGCAGCGTCCGTTCCTGCATGGTCAGGCAGCCCGCTTGCTCCAAGCCCGCGATAGCCTCGAGCGTGTTCCCCGTGCGGACCTGGGGCAAGTCACTGCCGTTAAGCAATTGCAGGAACTGGATGACGAACTCGATATCGCGAATCCCTCCCGCCCCTGTCTTCACGTCTCGTGCATCGCTCCCTTCGCGGCGGGCACGTTGCTCGATCCGACGCTTTAACGCCTTGATGCCCGAGATATCCGCGCGGCTCAAATACTTGCGATACACCCACGGCTCGAGCTGTCGCAGGAATTCCCGACCCAATTCCAGATCGCCGGCGATGGGGCGCGCTTTGACAAACGCTTGCCGTTCCCAAGTCCGGCCATGGACGTCGTAATAGCGCAGTGCGCCCTCGACGCTGTTAACCAGCGGGCCTTGTTCCCCATCGGGACGCAATCGCAAATCGACGCGATAGGTCGAGCCTAATTCCGTTGGTTCCGTCAGCAGTTTGGTGAAGCTCCGCGCGAGCCGCTCGAAGAACTCGTGATGTGTTACCGAGTGCGGACCATCCGTCTTGCCCTCGCCCGCGTAGAGCAGGAGCAGATCGATGTCGCTCGAGTAGTTCAGCTCCACGCCGCCGAGCTTGCCCAAGGCCACGATGACGAAGCGGGCGCGTTCGCCGTTGGCCAAGCGAGGCTCGCCGCGCCGTTCTTCACAGTTTCGCCATGCGGCGCGCAACGCGGCTTCGCAAACGCCGTCCGCCAAGTAAGCGATCTGCCGAGTAACGGTGTCGACTCGCTGTTTATGGATGATATCGCCATAGGCAATGCGCAACGTCTCGCGGTGCTTGTAACGCCGCAGGGCCGCCATCACCGCGCGCTCACCCTTCAGCAGCGCGATCTCGCTACAGATTTCGGCGACCAGCACCTCGCGCGACACGGGTTGTCCCTCGGTCAGCCGAAGCAAGTCGTAACTTTCCGGATCGCGAATCAACAGATTGCTCAGATACTGGCTCGTCGACAGGATTTGTAGCAACGTCGGGAGCGCCTCGCGATCGCGATCGAACAACGAAGCCAACGCCAAGGGGCTGCGCGCGGCCGCGATGAACCGGTCCAGGTTGTTCAGCACCATGTCCGGATGGCTCACGTGCCCCAAGTGCTCGCCCAGTTGTTGCCAGACGATGGCCAGCAAGTCGAGCGTCACCCCCGCTTCGGCCATCGCCACAAGATTGCGATGAGCTCGCTCGACATCCTCGATGCCCAGCGAACGTAGCCAGTCGCGAGCCTTGGCGGGGTGATCGAGGTATTCAACGACGGAGGCAACTTGCATCGGGTTCATTCAGCCATCACGGTGTTCGCACATTCCCTGAAGTCACTATCATAACTAACCCGTCGCCGCTTGCGACCTGGAGCGGAACCCAGGCAGCCTCTATGATGCACGGATGGCTGAGCCGACTCCAATCCATACTCATCACGATGTCCGCATGAAAGGATTCTCGCGCCGCTCGACCGTGGCGGACGCACTGGCTTGGCTGGATCACCAAGTTCAAGCGTGCGGTTCGGAGCGTGTGCCACTGCTCTCCGCCAGCGGCCGAGTTTTGGCGGCCGATGTCGTGAGCCAATTCGACGTGCCGACATTCGAGCGGTCGATGATGGATGGCTTCGCGGTCTTAGCGAGCGATACGCAAGGGGCATCGGCTTACAACCGGTTGCCCTTGCAAGTTATCGGCGAGGTCTTGCCGGGACAGACCAGTGGGTTAACGCTCCGTAACGGCGAAGCCATTCGGATCATGACGGGAGCCCCTTTGCCACCGGGGGCCGATGCGGTGTTGCCGGCGGAGAAGGTCGAAATCGGCAGCGGACGAATTCTGGCGTTGGACGAAGTTTCCCCCGGCAAACATATTGGGCACCGCGGCGAGGATATTCGTGACGGAGGCCAGGTCTTAGCCGCCGGCCGTCGGCTCCGTCCACAAGACATCGGCGTCCTGTCATCGATTGGCGTCGCGCGCGTCGACGTCCTGCGCCGGCCACGTGTGCGCATCGTGGTCACCGGCAATGAGCTACTACCTCCGGGATCAACTCCGCAGGGGTGCCGGATTGTCGATTCGAACAGTCCGATGCTGGCCAGCCTGATCGAGCGGGATGGCGGCGTGACGATCCATCCGGGCATCGTGCCCGATGATCGACACGAGATCCTGGCGGCGTTACGCGACGACGCGGATGTCATCGTGGTCTCGGGTGGATCGAGCGTGGGACAAGAGGATCACGCGCCGAGCTTGCTCGCACAACACGGCGAGTTGGCCATTCATGGTGTCGCCATGCGACCGAGCAGCCCGGCGGGTATGGGGCGATTGGACGGCCGCCTGGTTTTTCTCTTGCCAGGCAATCCGGTTTCCTGTTTGTGTGCCTATGACTTTTTCGCACGCCGCGCGATTTGCGTCGCGGGAGGTCGGAGCACGGATTGGCCTTATCGACAGCACACGCTGCCGTTGCGGCGCAAGCTGGTCTCGACCGTGGGACGGCTCGATTACGCGCGTGTCCGAATCATTGACAACGAAGTGGAGCCGCTGGCGATTAGCGGTGCATCCGTTTTGAGTTCGACGACGCGCGCGGATGGCTTCGTGCTGATTCCCGAAGACAGTGAGGGCTATCCACCGGGTCATCTCGTGACGGTCTACAGTTATGACTTGATCTGATAACCCTTCAACGACTTCCCAACCCGGAACCTCACGACCGAGCGAACTCCTTCTCCGACAACACGTATGCAAGATCAATTCCTAACCGTCATCGATCGGGACGAGGCCGAACGACGCTTTCAAGCCGCACTCGTGCTCGAACCGCTGGGCGAAGAGCAAGTCGCGCTGTCCGAGGCCTGGGGCCGCGTACTGGCTTGCGACGTCATCGCCAAAGTCGACGTGCCATCCTTCGATCGTTCGAACTACGACGGCTTCGCGATTCGCGCCGCCGATACGTATGGCGCTCAAGAGGAAGCTCCGCGGCGACTGCGATTACTGGGTGAAGTGATTGCCACCGCCTGTGTGCCGACGACGGACGTGACTTCAGGAACCGCGTTAACGATTGCGACCGGAGGCATGTTGCCGCGCGGTGCCGATGCCGTGGTGATGGTCGAACATACCGATCAGCAAGGGAGTGAACTTCTGGTGCGACGAGCCGTGACTCCCGGCTACGGCGTCGCCTTTGCGGGAACCGATATCGCAGCCGGTGAAACGGTGTTGCGGTCGCGGCAACTGCTAACTAGTCGCGAAACGGGCGTGCTGGCCGCGATCGGCGTGGCGACGGTTACGGTCTGGCGTCGGCCACTTGTCGGCATTCTGTCGACGGGCGACGAGATCATCGAGCCCGGAGCGCCGATGCTGCCAGGGAGGGTGTACGATTCGAACGCTCGCATCCTCGCCGACGCCGTACGCGAATTAGGTGGCACGCCGCGGAATCTGGGAATCGTGCGGGACGATCTGGACTTGCTGCGCGAACGTCTGCGCCGGGCCTTGGCGGAGTGTGACGTCGTGCTGCTGTCGGGCGGCACCAGCAAGGGAGCGGGCGATGTGTCGTATCGCGTCGTCGCCGAACTGAAGGATCCGGGGATCGTGGCCCATGGCGTGGCGTTAAAGCCGGGTAAACCCATCTGTCTGGCCGTGAGTGGAGGCAAGCCCGTTGTGATTCTTCCTGGGTTCCCGACGTCGGCCATCTTTACCTTCCACGAGTTTGTCGCGCCGGTCCTGCGCCGACTCGCGGGGCGCTCCGCCGAGAGCCACACCACAATCGCCGCCAACATGGCGGTGAAAGTCAATTCAGAAATCGGTCGCACGGAGTATCTCTTAGTGGGCCTCGTCCCTGCGGCGACCGGCGACGCAATCGCCGCTTATCCGATGGGCAAAGGCTCGGGGAGCGTGACCACCTTCAGTCAAGCCGACGGTTTCGTGACGATTGGTCGTCACGAGGAAATACTCGCGGCTGGCCAACCGGTGCAGGTCCAATTGCTCAGTCGCGAACCGCGACTGGCCGACTTGGTGGTCATCGGCAGTCACTGCGTTGGGCTCGACTTTCTATTGGGTCAACTACATGAGCAAGGATTCGTGACCAAGTTTTTGGCCGTTGGTTCCACGGCGGGATGCGAAGCGGCACAGCGCGGTGAATGCGACTTAGCCGGAATTCATCTCCTCGATCCTGTTACGGGAGAATACAACGCTCCGTTTGTGACCGACGATTTGGAACTGGTTCGCGGTTATGGTCGATTGCAAGGCGTGTTGTATCGTGTAGGTGACGCGAGATTCGAGGGACTGACGGCCGAAAGGGCAATCGCCCAGGTAAAGGACGACGAGCACTGCCAGATGGTCAATCGTAATCAAGGAAGCGGCACGCGCATCCTGATCGATCGATTGCTTGAGGGAAGTCGCCCCAGCGGCTACGCGATCCAGTCTCGCAGCCACAACGCCGTCGCCGCCGCCATCGCCCAACGTCGCGCCGATTGGGGAGTCGCTATCGAAACTGTGGCGCGCCAAGCGGGCCTCGGCTTCCTGCCCCTGACCGAAGAGCAATATGACTTCGTCATCCCCAGAGTCCGAGCGCAGCGCTCTGCGGTCCAAGCCTTCCGCGCCCTGCTGCTGGATGATTCCGTGCGCGAACGACTCGCTCAGTTCGGGTTCCGCCTGCCAATTCGCTAGGAGCTGCCCCGAAATAAGTTCCGCAAATCGAAAGTAGCGGTTGGGCGCAAGCCCACCGGTTTTGCGAGACCGGACGGCTTGCGCCGTTCCGCTTAATTGGGAATCAATTTCGGGACTATTCGCTAAGGTCGGTTAACCCAGCATCGCAGTGGTTCGCCCCGCAAACCCGCCAAGAGATTATCCGCGGCGATTTCGGCCATGCCATTGCGACTGGAAAAAGTCGCACTCGCGATATGGGGTGCGATGACACAATTGGGCAAAGTCAACAGCGGGTCGTCCATTGCGATCGGTTCCGGGTCGGTGACATCAAGCCCCGCAGCGAAAATCTCACCTTGCTTCAACGCCTCGTACAGATCTTTTTGATTGTGAATCGGCCCGCGAGCGCTGTTGACGAACACGGCCGTGGATTTCATCTTTCGGAAGGCCGCGGCATTGAACAGGCCCTGGGTCGTTTCATTCAAATCGGTGTGGACCGACACGAAGTCCGACGTCGTCAGCAATTCGTCCATGTCGACCTGCCGCGCGCCCAAGGTTTGTTCGGCGGCTTCGTGACGATATTTGTCGTGATACAGAATCCGCATCCCGAATCCGCCGT
>JBGTHH010000859.1:0-4856 GCA_041746275.1 Pirellulaceae bacterium
TGTTGCCGACCGCGTGCGACGCCCGTGGCCGTCACATTTCCGGCGGTCCAAACGAGACGCAACAAAGCATAATCCGTGCAGAGCAGCAAACCACCGATCATCAAACTGCTTGCCAGGATTACCGAACCGGCCAAGGCAAAGTGCATTTCGAGCAGCGTTCGCGTGAGCACACCCAGGTAGCCGCCCGCTCCGACCATCGGACCGACCGAAGCGTTGGGAGCCAGCAAGGCCACCAACGCCGTGAACCCCGCGACCGAGGCGACCCAGCCGAACATCCGCGCCACGGGCGAATCGATCGCGCGGCGAGACAACAGTAGAACGTCCACCACGACCAAGGAGAACACCAAGTAGTACGCACCGACTCCCAGTCCGTTGAAGGCCAAGTCCGCCGCCCACGCTCCCCACGCCCCGCAAGCGTTCGTCGTCTCATGGAGTGGCGGGTACACAAGCTGGTCGGGTTGATACAGCCGATTCAACGGGTAGACCAACTCGGGAACGGGATCGGCGAAATGATAGGTGCCCAGCGAGGCTCCTAGAAAGATGACCAAGCCACACAACGCGAGCGCGACGAGATCCAGCTTCAAACTGCGGTTCTCAAACATGGACGAGACCTTACGTCGAGCGTGGCCAGCAACTATTCCGGGTGCTGGTGCTCCGTGGGCGCGTCCATGCCCAATCCGTATCCTGCTTCTCTGTTACTTCGTCGGAATGATTGTCGGCGTGCCAGTCTTTGCTATCTCGACCGTGCTTTTTGCCTGGTGGGAATGAGAGGGATGATCGCTACAAAAAGCATCGCTGACCAGAACTTGGGGGTGCAGGCAGCGATTGGCACTTGTGATAGCAACGACCGCACGCTCCCCGCAGGAAGTCTAGCTTGCCATTACGCATGGCGAAGACTGAGCGGACGATTCACGCGGAATTCGTGAGTCTCTCAGATTGTGTCGTAGCGATTATACGATTTGGGCGGAGTCATCGAGCCGACCGAACCGCGACTAGCATCGACGGCTTACGTTTTCGGTGGGAAACGATCTTGCAGCGCCTCGACGTGCATTTCTTCCTCGCGCAAGGCTTCCATCGCTTTGACGGCGGCTTCGGCAGCTTGAATGGTGGTGATGCAAGGGACGCCATGTTGCACGGCGGCAGCGCGAATCCGCCCTTCATCAGTGCGAGCGCCCTTGCCACTGGGCGTGTTCAGAATCAAAGCCACCTCGTCATTCTTGAGGTAATCGATCAAGTTGGGATGCCCTTCGGCGATCTTCTTGACGCGATCGACCGGAATGCCCTCTTCGTCCAAGCGACGAGCCGTCCCTTCCGTCGCCAGCAGCGTGAAGCCCAACGCCTTCAAGCGTCGCGCCAGTTCGCCGATCTGATCCTTGTGCCGCGCGGTGACGCTAATAAAAATGCGACCGGTTTCCGGCAACACCACGCCACTGGCAAGCTGTGCCTTGGCGAAAGCGATCGAAAACCGCTCGCTCACTCCCATGACTTCTCCCGTGCTCCGCATCTCGGGGCCCAGCACGATGTCGACGCCGACGAACTTGCGGAATGGGAAGACGCTTTCCTTGACGGAGACATGAGCCGGTATCGGTTCGCTCGTGATGCCCAGTTCGGCAAGGGTCATGCCGGCCATTACCTTGGCGGCCAACTTCGCTACCGGCACTCCGGTCGCCTTGGCCACGAACGGCACCGTCCGACTTGCCCGAGGATTGACCTCCAGAACGTACAAATTCATCTTGCCGTCCTCCAGTTTGACGGCGAACTGAATGTTCATCAGGCCGATGACTTTGAGACGCTTGGCTAACGCATGGGTCGCCTCACGAATCTCTTGAACGACCGAACCGGGCAAGCTGTAGGGCGGGATGGCACAGGCCGAATCACCCGAGTGGACGCCGGCTTCCTCGATGTGCTCCATCACGCCCATCACCACCACCTGCTCGCCATCGCTGATCGCATCGACGTCGACTTCGGTGGCGTCTTCGAGGAAGCGATCGATCAACACCGGTTGTCCCTGCGAGGCGATGAAGGCTTCCGCCACATAACGCTCGAACTGAGGATGATCATAACAGATTTCCATAGCGCGACCGCCCAGGACGAAACTGGGACGCACTAGAGCTGGGTAGCCGATTTTGGCGGCCTCGGCTCGAGCCTGGCTCAGGTTGCGAGCGATCCCGTTGGCGGGTTGTTTCAAGCCAAGTTGTTGAAGCAATTGTTGGAATTTCTCGCGATCCTCGGCATCTTCGATGGTATCCACGCTGGTACCAATGATCGGCACGCCCGCGGACTCGAGTGCGCGAGCCAAGTTGAGCGGCGTCTGACCCCCGAATTGCACAATCACGCCATCAGGTTGCATCCGATCGAAGACATTAAGCACATCCTCGCACGTCAGCGGCTCGAAGAACAGCAAGTCGCTCGTGTCGTAATCGGTACTCACCGTTTCAGGATTCGAGTTGACCATGATCGACTCGATCCCCATTTCGCGCAGGGCGAAACTGGCGTGGCAGCAGCAGTAATCGAACTCGATCCCTTGTCCGATCCGGTTCGGTCCCCCGCCCAGGATCATGATGCGTCGCTTGTCTGTCTTGGCGGGCGTTTCGTCTTCATCCTCGTAAGTCGAATAGTAATAGGGCGTGTAGGCTTCGAACTCCGCAGCACACGTATCGACGGACTTGAAAGTGGCGACAATCCCGCGTGACTTGCGAGCCTCGCGGATCTCCATTTCGTTGCCGTGCCAAATCGTGGCGAGTTGCCGATCAGAAAAGCCGAATCGCTTGGCTTGGCGCAACGTCGCATCGTCGATTTGGGAAATGTCCTGATAACCGCGGAGCTTATTCTCCATCTCTACGATCTCGAACAGTTGATCCAAAAACCAAGGATCAATCGCCGTGAGCTGATAGATCTCGCCGATCGTCATTCCGCTCTTGATGGCGTAGCGCAAGTACCAAATCCGCTCGGCGTTGGGTGTCGCGAGCTTCGCGCGAATCTCGTCGCGTTCCGGCTGCTCTTCGGTCCCCCACAAATCCTTGCTGTCGCAACCTAAGCCAAAGCTGCCAACTTCCAGACCACGGACGGCCTTTTGAAACGACTCCTTGAACGTCCGACCAATGGCCATCGTTTCGCCGACGCTCTTCATCTGCGTTGTTAGCGTGGCATCGGCCTCGGGAAATTTCTCGAAGGCGAAACGGGGAATCTTGGTTACGACATAGTCGATCGTCGGCTCGAAGCACGCCAAGGTCTGGCGCGTGATGTCGTTGGACAGTTCATGCAAGCGATAGCCCACCGCCAATTTGGCGGCGATTTTGGCGATCGGGAAGCCCGTGGCCTTGGAAGCCAGGGCACTCGAGCGGCTGACGCGCGGGTTCATCTCGATCACGATCATCTGACCGTCTTGCGGATGGATCGCGAATTGAATGTTCGAGCCGCCGGTCTCGACCCCAATCTCGCGAATGACTGCGAGGCTCGCGTCGCGCATCCGCTGATATTCCTTGTCGGTCAACGTTTGAGCCGGGGCGACGGTGATCGAGTCGCCCGTATGCACGCCCATCGGGTCGAAATTCTCGATCGAACAGATGATCACAACATTGTCGTCCTGGTCGCGCATCACCTCCATCTCGTACTCTTTCCAGCCGATCACCGATTCTTCGATCAGCACTTCCCGAACGGGCGACTGGTCGAGTCCGCGGCGCACCAGCACATCGAACTCGTCGCGGTTATAAGCGATGGCCGATCCGCTTCCGCCCATGGTGAAGCTGGGGCGTACGACGCAAGGGCAGCCGATGTCGTCCAGCACGCGACGAGCGTCCTCCATCGTGCGCACCGTCTCGCCACGACAGACCGACAACCCGATCTTCTCCATCGCTTTCTTGAATAGATCCCGATCTTCGGCCTTGGCGATCGCGGCCGTGTTCGCGCCGATCAGTTCCACGCCGTATTTCTCTAGGACGCCATTGGCCTCCAAATCCATGGCGATGTTGAGCGCCGTCTGACCACCTAAGGTTGGGAGCAGGGCGTCGGGGCGCTCCTTTTCGATGACCTTGGCGACCATTTTCCATACGAGGGGCTCGATGTAGGTGCGCTGCGCGGTCCCCGGATCGGTCATGATCGTCGCTGGATTCGAGTTCACCAGCACGACTTCATAGCCTTCTTCGCGCAGAGCCTTGCAAGCCTGAGTCCCTGAATAATCGAATTCACAGGCCTGACCGATCACGATGGGGCCAGATCCGATGAGTAAAATCTTTTTGATATCCGTACGGCGTGGCACTAGTCGCAAGTCCCTTAGATTTAATGTGTTTCGTGGGCGTTCTCAGTAAAATCCCTCGAAGTTAACACTCCCCTTCGCTGGCATCAAGGCCCGCCGCTGACCAGACTCTGGAATTGCGCGACGCGTAAGGTTAACTTTGAGCGGTCGTCAGCGGTTCTTCCAAGCGACGTCAATTCCTCAGCGCTGGACGCGATAAGAAGGTCCGCTGCTGGTCCCGTTCCTGCTCATTGCCATCTTTTTAGGAGCCGTTACCTTTGATCGACCGAGTTGCCCCATCACGCCGTCCCGATGGTCGCCTGGTTGGTTTCCAGCGTTGGAGTTCACTGCTTTTCCTGCACTGGGAAGTCCGTGCCGAAGAAGTGCAGGCGCTGTTGCCCAAGGAACTGCAACTTGATCTGTTTGACGGCACGGCGTACGTGGGCATTGTGCTCTTCGAGATGGAGCGGTTAAGGCAGTGCTGGTGGCCGAAATCTAGCGGCTTGCGATTCTTGGAGACGAACCTGAGAACTTACGTCATCCACCAAGATCGACCTGGAATTTATTTCTTTTCCCTTGAAGCCAACTCGCGTTTGGCGGTCTGCGGTGCGAGAACTTTCTG
>JBGTHH010000860.1:0-4488 GCA_041746275.1 Pirellulaceae bacterium
TCAGCTTGGCGAGTTCCTTGCCGTCGATCAAACGGATCGGATTGGCATTTGCAAAATCGACGGCCGCTTCGGTGAACCGGCCGGAAGCAACCACGATCCCGGCCTGAGCGCCTTCGCTGGCGACCACGCCCAGCATTTCGCGGACGACCGAGACTCCCACCTGCCGGCTCTTCCAGTGTTTGCATTGTACCAGAGTCGTAGCGCCAGCCTTGTCCAAGCGGAGGTCGATGCCGCCATCGGGACGCGCTCCGCCGGTTTCCTGGACAACGAACCCTTGGCGACGAAACGCTTTGGCAAGCAATCGCTCGAAATCTCGCCAGTCGAGTTGCATGACGCTGTCGATTCCAGTCTGGGAGTTGAACCATTTGCCGTCGACCAGCTTTTTAACTTCTGCCGCGATCCACACCATAAGAACCGCCCCGGCGAACAAGGGCGCCGCGCCTATTGAAACGCGAGAGAAGACCGAGAGCGATACGTCGGCCACTTCGTTGTCAGACAGCAGAATCGCTAGAACGAGAGGAATCACCCACCGCATGGCGACATACACCACGCCGGCAAGAAGCGGCCCAACCCAAATCGGCACTTCCCGCAGGAGTTGGAACAGGTCTTCGAACAGTGACGGCTCGTTTCTTCGTGATCGCGGCATAGGTTGGCACCATCTGTGGACAGATTATTTACCCGCTAGTCTGGCCCCATGATAAGCGTTTAGCGGAGGGACGGAAACGGAGATCGAAGCGAGTGAAATACTGCCTCCCAGACCGCAAGTTCTGGTCCAACCCTAATCCACTAGCGTAGTCTCCTTATGCACGATAACGTGTATGAAATGCAGTCCGATTTCGAGGCTATGGTGGAGCAGCGGTTCAATAAGATGATTGAGGAAACGATGCAAGTTTCAGAAATTAGTAATTGAGGCGCCCACGCATGTTCGACTCGACGAAAGAAGATCTTAAAGACATCCTGAAAAAATGCGACGAGGGAAAGCTCCAACTACCGGACTTTCAGAGGGACTATGTTTGGGGAGATGAAGACGTTCGCAGTCTCATTGCCTCGATCGCCAAAGGGTTCCCGGTCGGTGCCCTGCTGACACTGGAAACTGGCAGCGAGGTCGAATTCAAACCGCGGTTACTGTCCGGCGTGGGCGGGAAAAAAGTGGAGCCGGACGAACTCCTCCTCGACGGCCAGCAACGCATCACGTCGCTCTACCAATCAATGTTCTCGCCGGAACCCGTACTCACCAAAACACTCAAGGGAAAGAAAGTTGAGCGACACTATTTCCTCGACATTAAGAAATCCGTCGCTGGAGGTGCAGACATCTATGACGCCATCGTCGGGGTTCCCGCCGACCGCATCGTTCGCACGAACTTCGGAAAGGATATCGTTCTAGACCTGTCATCACGCGAGTTGGAACATGAGCACGACATGTTCCCGCTCCATTTGGCGTATGATTGCAAATACTGGTTTTACGATTGGCGAGATTATTGGAAGGCTCGGGATCGTGATGTCGATCAACTCGAACGCGACTTCGATCGGCATGTACTCGAACAGATTCAGCGCTACAAGATGCCGATCATCCGGCTCGATAAGAAGAACAGTCGGGAAGCGATCTGCCTCGTCTTTGAAAAAGTCAACGTCGGCGGTAAGAAACTCGATCCCTTTGAACTGCTCACAGCGATCTATGCGGCGGACGCGTTCGATCTTCGCAAAGCCTGGAGTGGCGATCCGGACAACAAAAAGAAGGATCCCGGAATCAAAAAGCGACTGCTCGGCCAAGATCACGGCTGGCGCGTCCTAAGGAAGATCGATAAAACGGATTTCATCCAGGCATGCACGCTGCTCGACACACGCGATGCCCGCCTCGAACGGGCTAAGGAAGGAGCCAAGGGAAAGGATTTGCCGCAAATCTCATGCAACCGGCAATCGCTTCTCGGTCTGCCGCTATCGAGCTTCATTAGGTACCGCGAACCGGTCGAACGAGCACTGATTGACGCCGCCGCCTTTCTGGCCGATCAGAAGCTTTTCGGGGCTCGCGACCTCCCCTATCCACCCCAGGTCGTCGCATTGGCGACAGCGATTGCGGCGATGGGTGACACCGTAAAGAGCATCCCGGCCAAACAGAAGCTGGCTCGCTGGTTCTGGTCTGGAGCACTCGGCGAACTGTACGGTTCGGGAAGTGACACTCGGATGGCCAACGATCTCGTGGGGCTCATCGCGTGGATCGTCGAGGACGAGCCTCCGCCTAAATCGGTAGATGATGCGATCTTTCAGCAGGATCGATTGCGTTCGCTCAGATCCCGCCTTTCCGCCGCATATAAGGCTATCTACGCGCTGTTGGTACGGCACGGCTGCCGGGATTTTTTCGACGGCGAACCGGCGGAACTGATGACCTACTTCAACCGCAAGATCGATATCCATCACATTTTTCCGCAGAAGTGGTGCAAGACGCAGGGGATCGACCCCAAAGTCTTCGATAGCGTCGTCAATAAAACACCGCTCTCGAAAACATCCAACATCCTGATCAGCGGGGACGCCCCCTCGATATATCTTCAGCGAATCGAGAAGAAGACCGGCGTCACTCCGGACGTACTCGATGAAATCCTCCGCACCCATTTGATCGAGGCACGTTTTCTCCGCGCTGATGACTTCGACGGGTTCTTCAATGCACGCATGGAGGCTCTTTCCGGCATCATCGGTGAGGCAATGGGCAAAGCCGTCGTGACCGGCGCAGGCGAGAACGAGCCCGAGATCGAACTCGATGATGAAGAATTCCTGAACGACAGCGAGAGTGAATAGGACGCAGGCGCTTGCTAGAAAGCAAAAAGCCAAGAGCAACAAATCCGTCGCAACGCTCACGCACGACGCCGAGAAGCGAACGAACATTCCCACGGCGGAGTACCAATCGATCATGAAGCAGGGGTACGTAGGTCCGATTCGCGTGGATTACGAGCGCCGCAATTGCGATCTCGATCCGCAGCTTGTCTGGCAGAGGTAGTTCGGACGCTACAGCATCAAGTTCAACAGCACTTTTCAATGGAGCACGACCAGGCGCAATGTTAAGGATGGCAACGCCGACCATATCACCCGCGAGCCAGATTAGGTCAAAGCGATGCGCGACACCTGACGTCGCTTTACTCGAACATGCTCAGATCAACCGACTCGCCGCCGCGCTGGTTGAACAGGGAGTTGAGGGTGTGGGCAAATGGTGTTCGCTATTATAGGTACTCGACATGGTCGCGCATGCTGTCGCGGTCGAGAACGCCGTGGATCAGCAACAGCGTCTGGATTAACTCGCCGATGCTGTGTTTCTGCTCCTGACACCAGGCGACGCCGGCATGCTTGGCGCCTCCTTGGTGCAGCGCCAGATAATCCGTATCGAATGTCACCAGTACACGTTCCTCCGCGGTAGCGAAGGCGAGTTGCTCCTGGTCGGTCAGGCCGCAACGCCCGGCCTCTTGTGCGGTCGCGACGTTCACGCCGTGACGACGCAGACCTTGACTGACCGCGGCCGGGACATGCTGATCCATGTAAAACGAAATCGGCTCAGGCACCGCGCTTCTCCCGAAGTTCCGCCGGAATCTTCGACGGCACGTTGGCTTTCACCCAAGCGGCCCAGTCGTCCGACTTACCGAACTCGTCCTCGATCTCCTGGCGGTTGTCGTGGTAGTAGGTCAGCGCGGCGTACACGTCGGCCAGCGTGATGCCGGGAAACATGTCCACGATCTCGTCGGGGCTGTAGCCGCGTTTCTCGTGCCAGGCCACGACGTCCATGACGCGAATGCGATGCCCGGCGATGCACGCCCGGCCGCCGCACACGCCCTGCGTCTTCTCGATGTGCTTAACAAGTATGCTGTCCATCGGACTCTCCCTTGGTGCTTGCAATCGGTTGGGGTGAGGCCTTGTCATGCGACATAAAACGTCCTCGCATGCTTCAAGATGTGATTGCGACGGTACGGATTCGTGCTTTGCTCGATGCCCCGCCAATCAACCACATCCACGCCCCGGCCGAGCAAGGCTTCCAGTTCTTCCTTCATGTCCATAAATTTGTGCGCCCAAGGTCCGGCGTCGTTGTCGATGAATCGCACCAGAAAATCGACGTCGCTGCGGGCCGGATCGAAGTCGTCGCGCAGCACCGATCCGAATACCGCCAATTCGCTCACGCCATACTTCTGGCACACCAGGGCGATTGCCTCTAGCGGCAGATCCAGGCGAAGTTGCTCGGGTTTTGTCAACTCCATGATTGCATCCTAATCTCCGAACACGTTGCGGTCGCACTCGTGGGCGACGAAATTGATTATAGGTCTAAGTTGCCGTTGCGAGCGAGTCCATAACAACGCGAATCCACGGCGGCCGAAGCTCACCCCCGCCGCGAAGCGGCAACGTCCTCTACGATCCCGCGCAGGTCGTACTGCGGCGTTGCGTCGACCGTGGCCCTTAACCGTGACAGGTCGGGTACTCGGTTGCGGATGTCTTCAAAGTCTGCCGAGTAGGCTT
>JBGTHH010000861.1:0-8608 GCA_041746275.1 Pirellulaceae bacterium
GGCAGACGGCTCGAAACCGATAGACTCGGAACCGCGTGGAAAATCCTCAAAATCGGCAGCGACACGTTGGACGTACTCACCGGCAAAGGTGCGATAGCGATCTCCGTAATAATCCAATCGCTGTTCGACGTACTGTTGGCGGGCTTGCTCCGGCAGCCGAGGCTTGAGCGACGTCGTTATTCTCTGAGTCGAACCTTCGATCCAACGCCAAGCCTTATCCGCCTCACGCTCGGGAGGCACGCCGGCGCTCTCCATGGTCCAACCCGCCGCACCGAACAACATAAATACCACGGCACCCACTCCCATGACTTCTACCGTGACAGCCCGAACCGCTTGCCAAATGAGAAACATCGCTCGACTCCGTAAAAGACACAAGGCAGAACGCCTGGGAAGATATGTTGTAACCAATCCGTTCGGGACAATCCTAAGCAACGGTCATGCCAAAAGCCCACAAATTTCACGAAGATGCCTTTCTAACTCACGCTAGTCAAACCAGTTACACGTATCCATGGGAGCGTTTCCTCGGATCGGCTAGTGGATGGGCTTTGTAAGACTTACAAGTTCCCAACGGTCGGTGGCGACGGTGGCCACCCGCATAGACGGTCGAAAATCTCGGGCGGACTGAGGTAGCCAGAGCGAATTAGTCTCACCTATAAAAGAGAACTGCTCCTGCTCGTCGGGCCTTTTCGGCAGCGTTCGTGCAACCCTTTCCTCCCCCTAGACGGACCTTTGATCCGCATGACGTTGCCCATTCCGACTCGAGACGAACTTGCTAGCGAATACCTGGAGCTGTTGCCGTTTGCTCCCTATCCGGTTCAGGAGGAAGCGCTGCTGACGTGGTTTACGGTCGAGCAGGGCGTGCTGGTCTGTGCGCCTACGGGAACCGGCAAGACGCTGATTGCGGAAGCGGCCCTATTCGAAGCCTTGAAGACTGGCCGCCGCGCCTATTACACCACACCGCTGATCGCACTGACCGAACAGAAGCTGCAAGAGATGCAAGCCGCGGCGGTCCGTTGGGGATTTCCCACCGACTCCGTGGGACTGGTCACCGGGAATCGCCGAGTGAATCCGGATGCTCCGATTCTGGTGGTGGTGGCCGAGATCCTGCTGAATCGACTGCTGCATCGCGATCTCTTTGACTGTGACGATGTCACGGCGGTCGTCATGGATGAGTTCCACAGCTTCAACGATCTGGAACGCGGTATCGTCTGGGAGTTGACCCTCGGGCTGCTCCCGGCCCACGTGCGTCTGCTGTTGCTTTCCGCCACGGTGGGCAATGCCTACGAATTCACAAGTTGGCTGCGGCGCGCCCATCAGCGCGATGTGGCTTTGGTACAAAGCACGGAACGCAAGATCCCATTGAGCTATCAATGGGTCGGCGATGCGTTACTGACCGAGCATCTGGAGACGATGGCGGCCGGTAGCGATGAAGCTCGCTATACGCCCGCATTGGTCTTCTGTTTTAACCGCGAGCAATGTTGGAGTGTGGCCGAGCAACTCAAAGGCAAGGCGTTGCTCCACGAGGGGCAACAAAAACGACTCGTCGATGAATTGCAGCAGCACGATTGGTCAAAAGGTGCCGGACCCAAGCTGAAGCAGATCCTGCAACGCGGCGTGGGTGTGCATCATGCGGGCGTGCTCCCGCGGTATCGCCGGATAGTCGAAGACTTGTTTCAGCAAAAGCTGCTGTCGATCTGTGTTTGCACCGAGACGCTGGCCGCCGGCATCAACTTACCTGCGCGAAGCGTGGTCATCCCGGAACTGCTCAAGGGCCCGCCCGACAAGAAGCGACTGATTGAAGCCAGCGCGGCTCATCAGATGTTTGGGCGCGCGGGGCGTCCGCAGTTCGATACGCAAGGTTATGTCTTTGCCCTGGCTCACGAGGACGATGTCAAGCATTTGCGCTGGAAGGTCAAATACGATCAGATTCCGGAGGACACCAAAGATCCGGGCTTACGCAAGGCGAAGAAAGCTTTGAAGAAGAAGATGCCGACGCGCCGTGCCAATCAACAGTACTGGACCGAGTCCCACTTCGAAAAGCTCAAGGCCGCACCTCCCAGTAAACTCGCCAGTCGCGGGCCACTTCCCTGGCGTTTGCTCGCCTACATGCTCGATGCCTCTCCCGACGTGCAGCGCATCCGCACGCTGGTGGGCAAGCGGCTCCTGGAAGGCAAGGAGATCGAACCGAGTCAGAAGGCACTCGATCGCATGTTGATGACGCTGTGGACGGCAGGCTACGTGACCTTGGAACCGGAACCCCACGCGGATACCGAAAGTCCGACGGGTTTGTTGAACGCGCCTGGCTCAAACGCAGCGGTTTCCGGAGACGAAGGGGAGACTGCCATTCGGGGCTATCGCCCGGCGTTCGCCTACCCGACCGAGACCATGCAGCGACTATTGATGTTTCGCGGCGTGCATCCGCTCTATGGTGTCTTTTTGCTCAATCACTTGGGCATCGCCGATCGTGCCGAACGCATCCAAGCGATCGAAAGTATTCTGGAAATTCCAGGTTCGGTCGCACGCTTCGTCCGGGTCCCCAAGCACGACGAAATGCCGCCAGGTCCGTTGGCCACCACACGCTTGGACGTGCAACTTTTGAAAGCCGGGCTCGTCACGTTGGAGCAATTGGGAGCCGCCGAAGAGGAGGAGACCGATCGGCGGCGCGGGGACGGAATCTTCGAGGAAGAACGCGTGTGGGTGCTGACGCTCGCCGAGAAACTGCGGCTGTTATTCGAACACGACTTCCCCGGCGTGCATGATCTTCGCGTGGTCCCCGTCTGGGCTGCGGGGGAGTTGCTGGAGTTCGGCGGTGACTTCAACAACTTCATCACCAGCAAGGGACTTCAAAAACAGGAGGGTGTCATCTTTCGACACTTGCTGCGGATGATCCTGCTGCTTGCCGAGTTCAAACAGCTCTGTCCGCCTGATACGACGACGGCCGAGTGGTGTGAGGAGATGGACGACATCAGCAATCAACTTGTGAATTGCTGCCGACAAGTCGATCCTTCGAGCACGGACAAGGCCTTGGAACAAGCCGAGCAACCGGCCGATGTGGCTTGACGTGAAGAGAAATCATTCGGCCGAGCCACCGTCGCGATCCAATTCCTGTTCGGGCCTTTTACGTAACGGTTGCTGGGTCAGCATCGTCTCTTCGCGGACGATCGTCTCAATCGTGGATTGACGCTTTTCATCAACATCGGGTTTGACGGCGTCGCTGAGGGCTTGCGCCGCCGTGTCGCGCGTCTTGGAATCCGTCGATTGCTTGTTCTCCAATCGGCGTTTGGCCTGAGCCATCCGCGCCGTTAGCACCGAACGGAAGTTGAAGGCCGTGGGCTGGCGCTGCGCCAGAGGTCGCAGGTAGCGCGCCACCTCCGCAGCGGTTTGCAGGCGATTCTCCGGACGTTTGGCCATCATCTTGGCGACGATCGCCGCAACTTGGCGAGGCACATCCAGACGCAATTCCTGGATGGGCGTGGCCTTCTTCCTCAGATGCGCCCGCAACTTCTGAGCGGACGTCTCGAAGGGAAACGGCACCCGGCCCGTCAACGCGAAGTAGAAAGTACAGCCCAAACTGTACAGATCGGCGCGGGAATCGATCTTGTAACTGTCGAGATACTGCTCGGGGGAGATGTAATCCGCAGTTCCCAAGCGATTCTGTCCAAAGATCATCGCCATCGAAAACTCTTCGTCGTTCTCGTCGATCATCGCCAAGCCAAAATCGAGGATCTTCACCGTCCCATCCGCACAAACCAGAATGTTCTCCGGCTTGATATCGCGATGGACCAACCCTTGCGAATGCGCGTAGGACAATCCTTCGGCGGTCTGCATGATGATGTCGCAGGCGTGACTGATGTCGAGTTGCTTCTTCATCAGAAGGAACTCGAACAAGTTCACTCCCCGCACCAATTCCATGACCACATAGGCCGTGGGTCCATAGCGGTCCTCGGCTTCACCTAGCTTATAGCTGCGGACGATGTTGGGATGATTCAGCTTCATCCCCGCTTGCGCTTCGAGTCGAAACCGTGCCAGGGTCCCTGCGTCGTTGCGAGCTTCCTCCGGCAAAACCTTCAAGGCGACGCGCCAGTGAGTTTCGAGATCTTCGGCGATATAGACCCAACCCATCCCACCGCGCCCCAGCACCTCCAAGACTTTGTAGCCATCAATGACGAGCCCCCGGAAGGAGCCTTCCATGAGTCGGTCGGCTTGGAACCGAGTGAGATAGCCGTCCTCGACCAAGATCTCGGCGATTTCCGCTTCGGTGGGCTCGGTCAACTGTGCCACATTCAACGCCGCGTCCTGGAAGTCGTCCGGTAAGAGCAGTTCGCTCTTCTTCAGGAGCGTTAAGAACTCGGCAGTGGTTTTCGAGATCTGCATCGGCTAAGAGCCATCCCATGATGCCGGCAAAGCGCACTCACTATATCGACTTACCGCGGCGGATTCGAGACCCAAGACATCGGGACCGCGATTAGATGGCTCCATTGTAACACAGCCTCGCGAACTCATGCATCCACTTTCTTGGCGGTTAGACGGTGACTGGCTTGAGAATATCGTGAACGACTTCGCCATACACATCGGTCAAGCGGAAGTCGCGTCCCGAGTAGCGGTAGGTGAGTCGTTTGTGATCGATCCCCAACAGATGCAAGATTGTGGCGTGCAAGTCGTGGACATGCACACGATTCTCCACCGCGTTCATACCAAACTCGTCGGTGTTGCCGTACATCAGTCCACCCCGCACGCCCGCTCCGGCCAGAAACATCGAGAATCCGGTGTGATGATGGTCGCGTCCTGCTCGTGAGTATTCCTTCTTTTTGTCATTTTCCGCATAAGGCGTACGACCGAACTCACCGCCCCACACGACCAGCGTATCGTCCCACATGCCGCGAGCCTTCAGGTCGGTGATCAAGGCGGCTGTCGCCCGATCGCTGTCGGCACACAGCGTCCGATGACGCTGGTTGTTGTCGCTGTGGGTATCCCAAGGCTGTTTGTCGCTCTTGGATACGTAGTAGACCTGCACAAAACGCACTCCCTGCTCGCACAAGCGTCGCGCCAGCAAACAGCTTTGGCCGAACGTCGACTGACCGTACAACTCGTGGATATAAGCCGGTTCGCGGCTGACGTCGAAAGTGGTCGCGGCCTCGCGCTGCATCTGGAAAGCCAATTCCAAGGCCCGGACCTGCGCATCCAAGGCCGCTTCCCGCTGACGCTGCTCGCGATGCAGTCGATTCAGTTCCGTCAGCAAATCCAACTGCCTTTGTTGTTGCGGGCGACTCAGATGGGGATGCCGCAAGTTCGCGACCAACTTGTCGATCTGCATCTCATTCGTATCGACCGACATGCCTTGATGCGCGCCCGGCAGAAATGAATTGGACCAAAGCTGCGGCCCCACCACCGGCAAACCCGGGCAGAGCACGACGTACCCGGGCAGGTTTTCGTTTTCGGTTCCCAAACCATACGAACACCACGAGCCCAGACTGGGGCGAATCGGTTGCTGATTTCCCGAGTGCATGACGAGCAACCCCGGTTCGTGGTTGGGAACGTTCGTGTGCATCGAACGCAGCACGCAGAGGTCATCGGCATGGGTCGCGAGCCGGGGAAAGAGCTCGCTCATGACCACGCCACTTTCGCCATGAGCCCGAAATTTGAAGGGCGAGGGCATGTAGCCGCTCCCCTTGTTCTTGCGGTAAAGCTCGCCTGCGGGTTGGGAGCCTTCGTATTTACTCAGCGCCGGCTTCGGATCGAACGTATCGACGTGTGAGGGTGCCCCATTCATGAACAGGAATATGACGCGTTTGGCTCGCGGCGCGAAATGCGGACCCAATCCCGGAGCCGACGTGGACGCAGCGCCTTGTACCGTGCTGGCCAGTCCCAAGAGACCGACTCCCGCACCGGCTTGCTGTAGCATCTGGCGTCGATTGAGCATGACTGGGTTCCTTATCGTCGGTGAACACGCTAGTCCACCATGAACATTTCATTCGCCGCCAACAGAGCCTGCGCGTACTGCGTCCACCGCGACCACTCGTCAGGTTGTGATCGGTCGCTCACGAACCGCTCGCCCAATCGCAATTCGTCGCCGCTTGGCTCGCGACCATAGGCCAGTCGATACGCCACGTGGATGCGTTCCTGGTCAACGGTAGCTGACGAGACGATTCGTTGAGCAAAGGCCTCGGCCTGGAACGCGCTGAACGGACTGTTCAGCACAAACAACTTCTGCAACGGCGTCGTCGTCTCGTGACGAACCGGGCTGTGGGTGTTGGGGTCGGGAAAGTCAAACAAGGCCAGGAGTGCATCCACCTTGAGCCGACTCACTTCGCTGTAGACCGTTCGCCGCCGCTCCTCGGGCTGTTGAGGCTGCATCGAGGAACCGCCGATCGTCGTATCCAAGCGTCCGCTGACCGACAGAATCGCATCGCGCCAGGCTTCGACACTCAACCGGCGGCGGTTCATCCTCCAAAGCCAGCGATTGGCGGGATCGATAGCGGACTTGGCGGCATCCACGTCGCTGCTTTGTCGATAGGTGGCCGAAAGCACGATCTCGCGCTGCAACCATTTCAACGACCAACCGGAATCCATGAAGCGAACGGCAAGATCGTCGAGCAGCTCCGGGTGCGTGGGACGCTCGCCCAAGTGCCCGAAGTTGCTGGGCGTGCTCACCAACGGACGAGCGAAGTGCCAACCCCAAACGCGATTGACAATGACCCTAGCGGTGAGCGGGTTGTGCCGATCCACAATCGCTTCGGCCAATTCACGACGACCACTTCCTTGGTTGAAGTCGCTCATCGAGGAAGTCGACAGAATCTGCGGGAATCGCCGCTTGACCACCGCGCCCGGTTTGTTCACGTCGCCACGAATATGGATTGGCAAATCCCGCGGCTCGACATCTCGGACGATATGCAACGCCTCCTCGACTTTCTTGGCCTGCCCGTTCTCCGCCAATTCGCGTTGCGCATCGAACGGCCTGTTAAACATCTCGGTACTAGCAAAGATCCCCGCGAACGCGTAATAGTCGGCGGTCGGAATCGGATCGAACTTGTGATCGTGACAACGCGCACAAGCCACGGTCAGTCCCAGCAGACCCCGCGCGACGGAATCGACCCGATCTTCCCATTCCTCGGCCATCACCTCCGGACTGTTACGCCGATAGTACTTTGGCCCCAGGCCGATGAAGCCCAGCGCGACGTGTTCGGCTTGATCCACGGGAGCCAATAGGTCTGCGGCCAGTTGCCGTCGCACAAACTCATCGTATGGCAGATCGTCATTGAGGGTGCGGATCACCCAATCGCGATAGAGATAGGCGTTGGGATAACACAAGGACCGATCGTTGCCCACGATATGTGCTTGATCCTCGGCGAAACGCGCCAAATCGAGCCACAGCCGCGCCCAGTGCTCGCCGTAGCGAGGTGATGCCAGCAGCCGATCGACCATCCGCTCGTAGGCGTTCGGCGACGAGTCGTGGACAAACGCGTCAATTTCGTCCGGCGTGGGCGGCAGGCCGACCAAATCGAAGTGGACGCGACGTGCTAACGTGCGTCGATCCGCTTCGAGATTGGGCGTCAGTCCCGCTTCGGCCAAACGAGAAAGGATAAAGGCATCAATGGGCTGACGCACCAACTCGCTCGCCACGTTTACTGGAAGAGTCTGTCGCTGCGGCGGTTGGAAGGACCAGAAGTTACGAGCTTCCTCCCAGTTGATTTCGGTAGGCCGCGGCGCCGTCGTGGAGGCATCGCGCGGGTCAGGAGCTCCCGCCTTGATCCATTGCTCGAAATCCGCGATCACGCCGTCCGCGAGTTTGCCGTCGGGAGGCATCTCGAGCGCTTCGTAACGCAAGGCACTCAGTAACAGACTCGCGGACGCATCCCCGGGAACCACAGCGGCTCCCGAATCGCCACCGCGTCGGCTGGCCTCCCGAGAATCCAACAACAAGCCGCCCTGAACGGTCTCGGCTTCCGCCGAGTGACATTTGTAACAGCGATCCACCAACACCGGGCGAATCTTCTTCTCGAAGAACTCCTGCCCTGGATCGCTGGCTCGTGTCGTCGCGATGACCGATCCGGCCAGCAGGAAACAAGCAACCAGGATCGTCGGTGGGAATCGCTTGGATCGCATGGTGAGACCGTGGGTGGGCGACAGAGGAAAACTCAGCAGGTCCATTCGTCCCTACAAACTATCAGAACCGGTTGGGAAATGCACCTTCGGCTGGAAAACGACGAGGAGGGAAAGAGCTGCGGCTGGATTGCATCGCCTTGATGAATCATGCTGAAGACTCGGCTGACGGCGACAACAGAAACCCTGAGTAGGCTATGACTCGCGAACAGGACTACCTTGCGGCATCACGTAACATCGATGCGGCACGTGACGCCAAATCAAACCGACTCGTCTCGTTGGATGCCTACCGCGGGTTCATCATGGCGATGCTGGCGGCTAACGGTTTCGGCATCGCTCGGCTCGCGCGGTTGCCCGAGAATGCTCCCATCTGGACCGTGCTCGACTATGAGATTTGGCAAAGGATCGCGTTTCACTTCGATCACCCGGAAGGGGTTAGCCAATTCAACCTGATTGGTGTTTCGTTCTGGGACCTGATTCAACCGGCGTTCATGTTCATGGTGGGCGT
>JBGTHH010000862.1:0-2806 GCA_041746275.1 Pirellulaceae bacterium
TCGGGCACAAGACTCGCCGTGCCGAGACGACCGTCCGCGCCCAGGTTGACTTGGAAGACCGCCAATTCCTCGCCCAGGTCATTGACCGGATCGAACATACGATCGTTCAAGCCGATGATTCCACCGTGATAACCTGCGCGAATCATCACACGGGCGGTGAGCGACCCTCGCCAACCATTGGGAAAGTTCCACGTCGCGCCGTCGGCCGGCAGCTCGTCGATCTTGCGAAGGTGCAGGCTGCGAGCCGTCGAGTCCGTGGGATTGGCCACCAACGCACCTCCCACCGCGCGGGCGCGCCACCAGCGATTCGCCGGGCCATGATGTTTGTAGACCGACCATTGCCGTAGTCCATCGGAAAAGTCAGTACGAGCTTCCGTTTCGACGATCCAGGCCGGATCGATCACGATCGGATTGCGGCCTCCCTCGCCTTGGCCGGACAGCATGACGATGTTTCCATCCGACGTGAAGCCGCCCAGCGGATACGCCGTCCCGCGGTCTCCCGATTGGGTCGGATTGTCGTTGCGACGGTGGTCGAGGTAAATCTCGCGAAAGCCTCGCCACGTCTGACCCTCGTCGTCGGATACCGCGATGTGCAACGCATCACGTCCGCCATACACGCCATCGCCGTTATGACGAGGCGGCATCTCGCAATTGTTCCAGGACACAACTAGCCAACCGTTCTTGTGTCGCATGATATTGGGCGGTCCGGTCGAAGTGTTGAATCGGCTGGCCGCCGCCTTTTGCCACGTGTTGCCTTGGTCGTCGGAATACGATTCGTACAGAAAACCGGCCTGTGTACGCATCAGCATCCAGAGTCGTCCCTCGCCGAGCGGCTCGATCGCCGGTTCGCACGCGCCTTCGTTCGAGCCGTTGAAGCCGGCGTAGCACGGAGCCTCCAACTGCGACTCGCTTTCCAGCCACGTTTGTCCACCGTCGTCCGAATACTGGATGATCGTCTTGTGTCGGCCGGTGGGAGGCGCGGCCTTCGCATGTGGCTGAAAGCTGCCGTAGGGCACCAGAATGCGACCGTTGGCGAGCTGTTGATACTCCATCAACGAGCCGTTGTAACCACGCCAAATCATCCGGGGTTCGGCGGCTTGGGTGAAGCTCGCTTGCTTGATCCACACATCTAGATAAAGTGGCAGCCCAACCCGCGCCGCAGTTTCCTTGTCGAACCGCTCGGCCTGTACATAGACACTGACAAGTTGCCCGTCCGGCGTCAGAATCGCTTGTGTATTGGCTAACACACCGCTACTCATCACAACTGGGCTTTGAGCGATTTCTTCTGGCAGACCGGGCAGCAGTGTGTATCTATCACCGTCCTCGTCGGGCAGCGTCAACGGCCCGGCCTGCGGATGATTGCGGTCATAGAACGCGAAGCTGCCGTCCGGCATTCGCAACATCGCGAAGCTTGTGCGCGAGCCGCTCGCGGCGGTTGAATCCGCGACCGCATGGCCTTGACGCAACATGCGCGGCGGCGCGGACCATGCTTCGCTCGCAAGAGCCGCGACAATCACAGTGATGACAACGAGTCGCTGCTCCAGCATGTTGGCTATCCTCATAAACTCCGTGATCCGAATTGACGACCATGACCGAGCGTTACTTCTTCTGTTTCTTTTTGCCTGGTGCCCCGCGCGGCGCGGTCTTCTTGACGAGGTCTTGAAAACTCTCCGTCTGGCGTTGCCATACCTGTTCCAGCTCACGGACTTTGTCCGGCATCTGAGCAGCTAAGTTATGCTGCTCGGCGCGATCGGACTTCAAATCGTACAGCTCCCACGGATCTCCTTTGGCTGCGACAAGTTTCCAATCGCCCACACGCACGGCGCGATGACCTTCATGCAGCCACCAGAGACTATCGCGTGGAATCGTAACGTCGGCTGCCAGCGCGGGCACGAGGCTCTTGCCAGGCGCTGGTGGAATCGATTCGCCATTCGCTTCCTGGGGCAGTTCCACGCCCGCAAGTTCCAGCACCGTCGGCACAATGTCGATGACGTGGCTCGGCGTGTGACGTAGCTCGTTCCTCGCGGCGATGCCCTGGGGCCAATGAACGATCAAGGGTGTACTATTGCCCCCTTCATGCACCCAGGTCTTGTGGCGTCGAAATGGAGTATTGCTCGCGCTGGAGAATCCGGGACCGAGACATAAATAACTCTTCTCGCTTCCAGGCGGTGCGGAAGGATCGTGGCCGCCATGCCGCACCATGATCTCGGCACTGGCTCCATTGTCGGAGGCCATGAAGATCAAGGTGTTGTCGTACGCGTCCATGTCCCGAAGCTGAGCCACAATGCGGCCGATCTCCTGATCCATGCGATCGATCATCGCGGCGTGAATCGCCATCTTCGTCGCTTGAAAACGTCGCTGTTCCTCCGTGAGCTCGCTCCAGGGTAACGGCCGATTGACTTCGCCGGGGCCAAGTTTTTCCAAGGCATCTGGAAACGCGTAAGGCGGCCCGACCTCACGCTCCAACACGGACAGCGTGGTGTTGGTAATGCCCATCTCCCGCTGTCGCGCGAATCGCGATTTCCGCAGCGCTTCCCAACCTTCGAGATACTTGTCGCGATACTTGGCGATATCCTGAGGCAGAGCGTGCAGTGGGAAGTGCGGAGCGATGAAGGGTATGTAGTGAAAGAAGGGTCGGTCGTGGTGATTCGCGGCGTGATCCTTCAAACATGCGATCGCATGATCGGCGGTGGCGGTGGTGACGTAGTAGTCGGATTCATCGGCGGCGGGCTCGATCGGCACATCGTCGAGGAAGTTGCCTTTGGCGGTGAAGAAGTTGCCATCGTTCTTGGTGTGCAGCGAGCGA
>JBGTHH010000863.1:0-3249 GCA_041746275.1 Pirellulaceae bacterium
ATACGTGGCCTCGATGGAAAAATCGCTAAGTGTTGCGATCCCATCGGCGGCATACAGGTAAATCGCGAAAGGTCGGCTCGTCTGACCGCCGCCGTTATTAATAAACAGCTCGAAGTCCAGCGACGCGGATGCCAGGCGGTGCCCCGAAATGGCCGACAGGTCGAACTCCTGGACCACTCGGTTCTCGTTAGAGCTCGTCTGCGAAATCAGCCAAGTGGTCGTGTTGAAACTATCGCCCGTGCCGTCCAGCGGCTGGTCCTTGATGCTGGCCTGGAACAAAGGATCAAAAACGATGTCTCCGGGATAGGTCTGTCCCCAGCCGGGCGGGATCAGTTCCGCCACGGTGTACACCCCGCTCTCGAGGCCCGTAAAGGAATAGTCGCCTGCACTATCGGTGAGCGTCGACGGTTCTCCTGTGTCGAGCTGACCGTTCTGATTCTCATCGAGAAAAATGGTCCAATTCTCCAGTCCGTTGTCGCCAGCGTCGCGGAGGCCGTCACCATCGAGATCATGCCACTTTGTTCCGCGGATCTGGCCCTCCATAACTCGATTACCAAAATCGACATTGGTTGCAAATTCTCCAGGGGCAAGCGTGATCGAGTGGGTGCCCCGTAGCGCCGTAGTGGCGACAAACAGGTCTGCTATGTTGTTCGTGTCCCCAGCGACCAGCATGTCTGCAGCCGAATAGAACCCGACATGTTCACCACCGGGACTGATCGCGGCGACGCTCGAACTGCGATTGGCCTGGCTTCCGTCGGCCGCGACGTTCATGCGCCGCACTACGTACGTTTGCCGATCGATGAGGAATAGGTCGCCATAGTTGTTCGTGTCGCCCGGCACGATATTCGTGGCGGTCGAGTAATAGAAGACGAACCGGCCATCGGCGCTGAGTACCGGCCCACTGCTCGCACCATTGGCTTCATCGCCGCTGGCGGTCACGCTGACCCGCTCGATCTCGTCCGTATGTCGGTCATAGACGAAGACATCGGACGCGTCATTGTGATCGAGTGGTGCCAGATTCTTTGCAAAGGAGCTGAACGCCACGAACCGGCCGTCAGCACTGATCGACGTCGAGAAACTACTGCCCTGCGCCTGGCTGCCATCGGAGGCGATGCTGACCAGTTCGACCGTGCCGCTGTGACGGTCTGAGACGAAGATGTCGTACTGGCCATTCGTGTCGTTGGGTACTAAATCGGTGGCCGACGAACGGAACGCCACGAATCGCGCGTCGGCACTCACCGACGGAGTGTCACTGTGATTCGTCACCTGAATTCCGCCAGCAGCGACGCTCACGCGTTCGACCAGGCCGTTTTGCCGATCATATAGGAATATGTCCAGCTTGGAGTTGGTATCGCCAGTGACCAGATTGGTTGCCAATGAACTAAAAACGACGTAGCGGCCATCCGGCGTGATCGACGGGTCATTGCTACCCTGATTCCCCTGCGTCCCGTCCGCTGCCACGCTAACGCGTTCAAGCACACCCGTGTCGCGATCGAAAACGAAGACGTCCTTCTGGTTGTTGGTGTCACCGGCGACCAGGTTCGTCGCGTCCGATTCGAAGGCCACGAAGCGTCCATCCGGAGTAATGACCGGGCCGTTGCTATGTCCGTTCGCCTCGGCACCACCCACCCCCAAGCTAATTCGCTCGGTGGTCCCGGTCACGCGATCGCGGACGAAAATGTCCCGAAAGCCATTGGTATCGCCTGCAACCAAATTGGTCGCGTCGGAGGAGAAGGCGACGTAACGCCCTTCCGCACTGAGTGAAAGCTCGTAGCTTCCACTGTTGGACTGCGCGCCACTCGAGGAGACGGTCACCCTCTCAATTTCGGTGGCATCCAGACCGGGATACGTCTGCCGCCACCCTGCCGGTACAACTTCCGAGACTTTGTATGTTCCGGCGCTGAGTCCGCTGATAATGTAGGTTCCGGATTCGTCCACCGTCGTGGTAGCCGGATCGTCGGCTACGGTGACAGCGTTTGGCTCTCCGTCGTCGAAGCGGCCATTATTATTGACATCTATGTAGACCGTGACGCCGACCAATCCAGGCTCCTGTGGATCACGCAAGCCGTTGCCGTTCAGATCGGCCCACTTGGTGCCGCAGATGGCGTCCAGCAGGCCGCCGCAATTGAGGACGGTACGCTGCTCCAGCAGTTCGAACGTGAGCGCGAGATAGCGTCGTTTGGGACGCTCTCGACGTCGCTTCCGCGGGAAGCGACGAGTACGTGGGGAGCGTTGCATAAACGGCCTCGTGAGTGTAATTCCGACTCAAGCGATGCTGGAAATTGGCTCCGCAACCAAGCCGCAAGAGCTGCGACACTCGACGAGGCCAAACTGAACCAACATCCGATCAGCTAAGGCTTCGCCAGAATACTTCACGCACGAACCGATGGTCAAGCGCATCAGTGAACCGCACATGGCTGCAACTCACTCAAAAGTCAGGTGTTTCGATGGAAGATCATCGAGCAACTCAATTGCCGCTGGTCAGTTCGTCGAGCAATTCGTCGTTTAGCTCAATTGGCAATTCAGCATGGCCGGCAGCGAGGTTTCTCGTTCGCAATGACGCTTGATGCACGTTTTGCAAACGCTCCCCCGCAAAGGCTGCATCGCCTTCGTTTTCGTCAAGCATCCGGACTAGAATGCGTCTTCCACGGCCGAGTCGCCGTAGAGCGGCATGTGGCGATCGTAGACTTCGAGGATCATCGCGCAGATGGCCGTGTTGTACAGTCGGCCGCCGACATTGCCATGCGGGTCGGAAAAGAACCAGCTCCCGTTCTCGTGGCCACTGCGGGCTTGATTCGAGATCAAATAATCTCGCATGCGGAGGTTCCAGCGTCGCCAATCCGTACCATCGTGATGATGCAGGACTTGGGTGGCGTAATAGTTGAAGTACATATCGGTCTTGGAAGGCCCTTCGCCCGATAGGTAACTGGCTCCGCGAACCAATCGGGAATCGTATCGTTGCCAGCCCAAGTACATGCGCAGCAAAATCGCGACGGAGGTCGGACCGGCCTTTTTTCCCGGAGATTGATATCCGTAAAACTCCTCGCCCGGATCCTGGACACTGTTGAGGTATTCTTTCGCCAGTTCGGTAGTATGGGACGGAACGTAAAGTCCGGCGAGTCGCGCGCTCTTCAGCGCCATGACTTGCCAGCCGGTCACGGTGGTATCACCGGGAGCACCGGGCACATACCGCCAACCTCCGCGCGGGTGCTGGGCATGCACGATGAAATCAATGGCTCGTTGCGCGTA
>JBGTHH010000864.1:0-8347 GCA_041746275.1 Pirellulaceae bacterium
TCGATGTCGGACTTCTTGCCGGCACCATTCACGATGATGGTATTCTCCGAGGTGATCTTGATCTTCTTGACACGGCCCAGATCCGACAACTGAACACTCTCCAGTTCGATACCCAGGTCCTTGAAGATCGGCGTACCGCCCTGCAAAACGCCGCGAGCGTGGCTTCCTTGCTGCTGACGACCTCGTCGCTAGTGACTGAGATTCCTTCTGAGGAGGAAGCTGGCGATCATGATCATCACGACCACGGTATGGGTGGTGGAATGGACGGCATGGGTGGAATGGGAGGCATGGGCGGCATGGGTGGAATGCCCGGCATGATGTAATCCCAGTCGGCAACGATTTGACTAAAAACAAACTAGCAACCAGCTCATAGATAAAAGGAAATTTAGGAATGGCAAAGATCAAGATTCGTCCCTTGGATGATCGTGTTGTTGTTGAGCCAGTCGAGGCCGAACAGACAACGGCTGGCGGTATCGTGCTGCCGGATTCGGCCAAGGAAAAGCCACAACGTGGCAAGGTCCTCGCGGTGGGCCCCGGCCGTTTGCTCGATAGCGGACAGCGCGGTGAGTTGTCGGTCACGGTCGGTGACGAAGTGATCTACGGCAAGTACGGCGGTACGGACATTGAAATCAACGGCGACGAAGTCAAGATCTTGCGCGAAAGCGATATCTTGGCGAAGGTGGTCAACTAAGACATTTCAGATTGCTAGGCGGCGGTGCTACCTCTGTCTGGTAAATTTCAACGAACACTCCAATATGAGGGTCATCCAGCGTGGCGAAGCAATTACTTTTTGAGGATCACGCCCGAGCGAAGATGCTGCAGGGCGTTGACAAGCTTGCGAACGCCGTCGCCGTAACGATGGGTCCGACTGGTCGTAATGTGATCATCGACAAGTCGTTCGGTGGTCCCACGGCCACCAAGGACGGCGTCACGGTGGCGAAAGAAATCGAACTCGAAGATCGCTTCGAGAACATGGGCGCGAAGTTGGTCGTCGAGGTCGCTCAAAAGACCTCGGATCTGGCCGGTGACGGCACGACGACGGCAACTGTGTTGGCTCGATCGATTTTTCGCGAAGGTCTGCGCAACATTGTGGCCGGAAGCAATCCGACTGCTATTCGTCGTGGTATCGAGAAAGCAGTGTCGGCGGCCGAGCGTAAGTTGTTCGCGATGGCCAAGCCGGTCTCGGACAAGCAGCAAGTCGCGCACGTCGGAGCGATCAGCGCCAACAGCGACATGTTTATTGGCGAGTTGCTGGCGGATGCGTTGCATCGTGTCGGCAAAGACGGCGTGATCACGGTCGAGGAAGGCAAGACGGCCGACACCACGGTCGAGTATGTCGATGGCATGCAATTCGACAAGGGTTACGTGTCTCCCTACTTCATCAATCGCCCCACGGACATGGACTGTCTGTTAGAGAATGCGTTGATCTTGATTCATGAGAAGAAGATCAGCAATCTCCGCGATCTAGTGCCTATCTTGGAAAAGGTGGGCCAATCGGGCAAGCCGTTGCTCATTATCGCCGAGGATGTGGACGCGGAAGCCTTGACGTTACTGGTGGTCAACAAACTGCGCGGCGTGTTGAACGTCTGTGCTGTGAAGGCCCCTGGTTTCGGTGATCGCCGTAAGGCCATGCTGGGCGACATCGCCACGCTGACCGGCGGCACGCTGATCAGCGAGGACCTCGGCTTGCAACTCGAAAGCCTGGAACTCGGCCATTTAGGCAAGGCCAAGAAGATCACGGTCGACAAGAACAGCACGACGATCGTGGAAGGCGCTGGGAAGCGGGACGAGATCGACAAGCGGATTACGCAGATCCGCAATCAAATCGATCAGTGCAGCAGCGAGTACGACAAAGAGAAGTTTCAGGAGCGTCTGGCGAAGCTCTCGGGCGGTGTGGCGGTGATTTCCGTCGGTGCTGAAACCGAAGCCGACATGAAGCAGAAGAAGGCTCGTGTCGAGGACGCGTTGCACGCCACACGAGCGGCTGTCGAAGAAGGCATCCTGCCTGGCGGCGGCGTGGCGTTGTTGCGTTGCAAGGAGATGGTCGCTTCGCTGAAGAATGGTCCGATTAAGGACGACAGCGGCACGGTGGTCATTGCGGCTGCCAAGGGCGACGAGAAGATCGGTATTGAGATCGTGTTGCGAGCGCTCGATGGCCCGTTGCGTCAGATCGCCGATAACTGCGGTATCGATGGATCGGTAATTGCCGACGAGGTGTCGCAGAAGCCGGAGAATCAAGGCTACGATGCGAACTCGGGTCAGTATGTTGACATGTACAAGGCCGGGATTATCGATCCGGTCAAAGTCGTCCGGACGGCCTTGAGCAATGCCGCCAGTATCGCGGGTCTGTTGCTGACCACGGAAGCTTTGGTCACCAACTTCGATAAAGGCGATAAGGAAAAGACACGTGTAGAAGGCAGTGTTCGCTAACCGCGAGCTTGTCGGAAGAAGTAACGCTGGCGGGCCACTTCGAATCGAGGTGGCCCGTTTTTTGCCAGCCAGTCGTGACAAACGGCCGCGGCGACGAGTGGGCTATATTTCAACAGCATTAAGACTGTCCGTGTAACTCTTGCCATGGCGACAATGGCTTCCAAACGCGATTACTATGAGGTCCTCGGCATTTCGCGCAGCGCCTCCGATAAGGAGATCGCTAACGCCTACCGCAAGCTCGCGCTGAAATTCCATCCTGACGCCAATCCCAACAACGCCGAGGCCGTGGCTCGCTTCAAGGAAGCCGCCGAAGCCTACGAGGTTCTGAACGATAAGGACAAGCGCGCTCGCTATGATCAATTCGGTCATGCCGGGGTCGAAGGCAGTGCTGGTCAGTTTCATGAAGTCGAAGATATCTTCGAAGCCTTCGGCGATATGTTTTCAGGCGGCCTGTTTGGCGATTTGTTCGGTGGAGGTGGGCGTCGCCGGGGAGCTCGACGACAGCGGCGCGGCGCGGATGTGCGTTGCGATGTGACGCTCGATTTGGAGGAAGCAGCTCGCGGAGTTACGAAGACCGTCGAATTCGCCCGCAGTCATCGCTGCCCGACCTGTGATGCCTCGGGAGTCGCGCCCGGTTCGTCCAAGGAAACCTGTCGGCGCTGTGGTGGACGGGGGCAAGTCGTGCAGTCGGCGGGCATCCTCCGCGTGCAAACCGCGTGTCCGGCCTGCCAAGGTGCCGGGGCGATCATCACCGATCCTTGCCGCGACTGCCGGGGACAGGGCTTTGTCTCTGGGAAAGTCAATCTCGACGTGGCCATTCCGGCCGGAGTCGATGATGGCATGCGCGTCCGTTTGACGGGCGAGGGTGGCCCGAGTCCGGATGGTGGTCCGCCGGGAGATTGCTACTGCTTCGTCAGCGTACGTCCGCACCAACTCTTTGAACGCGATGGCACCCACCTGATCCTGCGGTTACCGATGAACTACACGCAAGCGGTCTTAGGAGCCACGGTGGAAGTACCGACGCTTAACGGTCCTTATGAATTGAAGGTTCCGGCGGGGACACAGCCGGGCGAGGTGTTCCGTATTCGCTCCGAGGGCGTGCCCGATCCGCGCGGTGGTCCACGCGGCGATCTGTTGGTCCAGACCTTTATCGAGATTCCCAAGCGTTTGTCTCCCGAGCAAGAGAAATTGTTGCGCGAGCTGGCGGAACTTGAACATGCGGATGTGACGCCGCAGCGCAAGTCCTTTTTGAAAACACTTCGCGACTACTTCGCTCCGGCGATCGAGAGCGAGGAGGATTGAAACCCATGGCCGATACAACCTCAACACCGCAGGAAGAACCGCTAGACCAGGTTCCGTTTGACGACTTGGATGATCTCTCGCAGGATGTCGCCGGTTCGCAGCAGGCGGAAACCGTGGACAGCTTACGGGAGCAACTCAAGCAGGCTGACGAGCGCGTGTTGCGCGCCCAAGCGGAGTTGGAGAACTTCCGCAAACGGGCGCGTCGAGACATGGATGACCAGCGCCAATACGCCAATTTGCCGCTCGTCTCCGACCTGCTACCCGCATTCGACAATTTGGATCGAGCGGTGGACGCGGCGGAGCGGAACGAGAATGCCACGGGCCTGATCACCGGCGTGAAGATGGTCGTCGCGCAAATCCAAGCCGTTTTAGAAAAATATCATTGTCGTCGCGTCGCCGCCGCGGGACAGCCATTTGACCCAAACGTGCATGAGGCGATCGCCCAAGAACCGAGTGACGAGCTGCCGGCGGGCACGGTGTCGCGCGTGGTCGGTGTCGGCTATCAACTCCATGATCGCGTCATCCGTCCTTCTCAGGTCATGGTATCCACCGGCCCCGTCTCCTCTGTCCGCGACGATGCGTCGCCTGCGGCCGAATAATTAAGGAATCGAGTGCATGCCGACCTACGACTACGAGTGTAACGCCTGCGGTCACGCCTTCGAGCTCTTTCAATCCATTAGCGAGCCGGTCAAGCTCAAATGCCCGAAGTGCAAGAAGTCCAAGTTGCGCCGGCTGTTTGGCACCGGCTCGGCGGTGATGTTTAAGGGGTCGGGATTCTATCAAACCGATTACCGGAGCGATTCCTATAAGAAGGCGGCGGACGCCGAGAAGAAATCGAGCAGTGACACCCCGGCGGCTGCGGAGAGTAAGTCGTCGGAGAAGAAATCGGCCGACAGTAGCTCCGCGAAGGACGCTTCCAGCAAACCGAAGAGTTCGAATGCCGATTCCTAAGGGTCAGACCTGTTTTTCGGACTCGGCCTGGGTTTTCCTGAGAGCATAGCCGTGGCAAAATTGCGTTGCCCAACTTGTGATAAGCTGTTCGACTCGGCCACGACCATGGCGATGCCGTTTTGTAGCGAGCGTTGTCGCTTGATTGACTTGGGCCGCTGGCTCGACGAGGAGCATCGCGTTCCCGTCGACGGAGATCCCGAAGCCGAAAACGGCGAAGTCTGACCCAAGGATGCATTCATGAGCGAAGACGGAGGAGTCGTGCGTCGCATCGCGTGGCGCGAGATCTGTCCTTGGTTGATCCTCTTTCGGTCGTTTCGCCTATCGATCAGTCTCCCCATCCTGTTCCTGGCCACGATTGGCTGGTTGTTAACTCCACTTGGTCCTCAGTTGGGAGCCAGTCTCTTCCTGGGAACTTCCCCGGTCACCGCGACTGGCTGGTCGACGAATCTGGAAGGCGCGACAAGTTTCGCTGCGACAATCCAGGAAATGCCGCTGCTGTCCTCATTGACCTCGCTCTCCAATCCCATCACCTATGTCTATCAACACTTCACCAGCCCGTTGCTCCGCGCGTTGGATCGTGGCAACTCAATTCCCGAAGTCGCTTATCATTTGTTTTGTGGTTTGTGGAATCTAGGAGTGTGGGCGTTCTTTGCCGGAGCGATCACGCGAATCGCCGCGTTACAACTGGGGCGTGACGAGCGCGTCGATCTGCGCGGGGCTCTGAAGTATGCTGGCCGCGCGTATGGTTGGAGCTTCGTTGCTCCCTTGTTTCCTTTGTTCGGTGTGTTGCTGGCCGGACTGCCGGTCGCCCTGTTGGGGATCGCCATGCGAGCCGATGTTGGTATGGTAGCCGCCGGTCTACTCTGGCCCCTGGTTCTGATCAGTGGACTGATCATGGCGATCCTGATGTTGGGGTTGCTGGCTGGTTGGCCATTGATGTGGCCGACGATCAGCAGCGAAGAGCATGGCGATGCCTTTGAAGCCTTCAGCCGCAGCTTCTCCTATGTCTTTCAACGACCGTTACCTTACCTCGCCTATGCCCTACTCGCGTTGGTGCTTGGTGGTTTGGGTTGGTTGCTGGTATCCGCGGTCGCGGAGGGAATCATCGAACTGTCGCTTTACGCCGCTTCGTGGGGTGCCTCAAACGAGCGTATCGAGCTGATTCCGTTTGGCGAATATGATGGTTTGCTAGGAGCGGGCGTGGGGTTGGTGAGGTTCTTTCACGGCGTGGTCCGCATGATCGCCATGGCCTTCAATTTCAGCTTCTTTTTCTGTGTCTCGACGGCGATCTATTTGGTACTGCGTCGCGACGTCGACAACACCGACTTGGACGAGGTGTTTGTGGAGGAGGACCGGGCATCACGGAACTTGCCCGCTGTAGGGACGCCAAGCCCAGGCAATTCCCAATTGCGGCCTGCTGCGGACGAAGTCAACACATCCGTCGAACCCGCAGTTAGCGCCAACACGATTCGGGATTCTGATTCGTCGCCCACGGAAGATTGAGGTTGTCTGGGCTGACGAATTCGTAGGTGCGATTGCCGCGCGACCAGCTACTCGGGCTGTGTCCATTCGCCGCTGGAAAAGATCCGGCGGATCGCGTGATCGAGTTGTGAGCGTGGCAGCACTTCATCGCATCCCGCCGCCCGCGCCTCCGACAATCGATCTGTATCGACATGCGGTCCGTAAGCCACGATCCGACAATCGGCGGCGACTTCGCGTAGCTGCCGAACGGTCGCGGCAAGATCCAACCCCGACAGAGTCAAATCTATGATGACAAGCGATCGAGGTTCCGTTCGCAGACGTGTTGACAGCACCTCGGCGGAGGAGATGACTTCGACCGAGACTTGGCACGCGTGGCCCAGCCCGCCGATCCGCGTCGATAGGAAGAGATCCTTGGTGAGATAGAAGCATGTCATGGGGCAAAGAGTACTTCTGTTACACGGCCTCGGGACCGCGGGTGTCACTGCCGATCCGATAGACTTCGTCGATCGGCATCACAAACACTTTGCCATCGCCAATCGTTCCCTCGGGACCGGTGCGCGCGATCTCCTCGATCGTCTCGATGGTTCGATCCAAGAAATCCTCATTGACCACAATTTCGAGCATTACCTTGCGCAACAGATTCGTCTTGTATTCGATCCCGCGAAACAACGCGGTCTGACCTCGCTGGCGGCCGAATCCCTGGGCATCGCACACCGTCATCCGCTCCACACCGATCCGCGCGAGTGCCTCTTGCACAGGACGAAGCTTCAGCGGTTGAATTATCGCCACGACCAATCTCACCGAGCACACTCCTCATTCCGCTTGGGCAAGTTGTTACCATAACAAGCGAGCGGGCTACGGCAAAGGCGTTCTACAGCTTCCACATCAACAAGAGGGCGTAGTTCACGTCGTTGGCTTTGCGACCATTAGGTGTGCTGTCGTAACGATCGTTGACGGAAAACTTCAGATTCAAGTTGTGCTCTTCGTCCAGCAGAACTTCCCAAGCGAAGTCGCCGACGATACGGAAGTTGTCAAAATTACCCCATTCGGGAAAGTAATCGACTTTGAGCGTCAGCTTCTGCCGCTTGGTAAGTTGTCGCTCGAAGTCCGCTCCATAGATCAATTCCGGTGTCCAATCATCGTTGGGCCCCCCAATCTCGTGCGACACACCACCACCGTAGCGGCCCTTGAGCTTCGTCGTATCGGTCTTGATGAACTGGTAGGCCACACCGGAGTTCATCGCGATACGGACATCGAACGCCTTGAATTCGTCGTACTCTAATGCTTCCTTGGCGAAGAGCGACCAGCGCGAATCGCCAAAAAAGTGTTCATAGCCTGCGTTCTGCAAGGCGTTGTGTTGGGTCATCGTGCCTTCCGCCATGGCCCGCAGGTACGTGGCGTCGAATGTCATCTCGTTGATTTCCGTCTTGCGTTTCAATTTCATGCCGGAGCGAAAGCTAACGGTCTCGGCATTCCCATCCGTGCCACTTAGCCCCACCTCCGCGCTGCCACTCCAACCCAGCGTGTCGAACCAATATGAGGGGAGAAACCAACTCGCGGGTTCCTCTTCCTCAATGACCAATAACTCCTCCGACTCAAGAGGCGGCGGCGTTTCGACCGGTTCCGGTGACGTCTCGAACGGGATATCGGGCCGGATGGGCGCACCCAACGGCGGGAGTCGTTCGAACATTTCGTCTGGGGGCCACTGCGCCGAGACGTTGTCTTGGCAGGCTAGCAAACCGATCACCACACAGGCGATCGCAGCCATTCCGCGAACCATGTTGAGCATCCTCAGAGCGGAAATCCGGCGAAAGGCGGCCGAGAAGACAAGAAGCAGGGAAACGGTCGCGGCTTATACCAAATAACCTCGCTTGGGAGCAAGCCATTCCTCGTAGCGATGATGTTGTCATGTAGTTGTCCCGCCCCCGATTTTCCAGCAGCCCGCTCGAGTGACAAGGAATGCCCATGGATTCACGCTGCATGTGCTCGACATGGCACTCGTTGGCAGTTAACCTAGGCTGCTTGATTGACCCACCTCGGCGGCCCCCAAGGCTGCTCGAATCGCTGTACCTTCGGACCCAGACCCTCTGCGTCGCAGATCTGCGCTATGCTCGGTGAACTTACCTTTAGCCTCGACAACATCCTGAAGCATCAAGGCTTTGGTGTCGCGATCACGGGGATG
>JBGTHH010000865.1:0-4262 GCA_041746275.1 Pirellulaceae bacterium
GATCCTGTCCCGAAGAACCCTGGACTCGGAGATGGCGGCGGCCTGTGTCGAACGCTGCTTGGACGCACAAGCTCAGGTCGATGCCAATGCGAATCTATCGACCTTAATTGAGTGCTGGGCCGATGATGTCGCGCGGTTGTCGGAATCAAGTGTCGTTTCCTGAGGCTGCTTAGCCCGACACGTCCGACTCGCGAGTCAACTCGATTCGTTATCTATCCCCTTGAAGCGTCACGATGAGACGACGCACTCCACCGCGATTGCGATGTTCACCCAAGTAGATCCCTTGCCAAGTGCCCAACAGCAAACGACCATCGCGAACGGGGATCGTGACGGAGTTGCCCAGCAGCGAAGCCTTCACATGGGCCGGCATATCGTCAGGACCCTCCAGCGTGTGAACATAGGGAAATCCTTCGGAAACGATCTTGTTTAGCGACATCTCCAGGTCAACCGGAACGTCGGGATCCGCATTTTCGTTGATCGTAATCGATGCCGATGTATGCTGGATGAATACATGGAGTAAGCCCAGCTTGATCTTGCGCAATTCGGGGATCGCATCGATGACTTGGGATGTGATCAAATGCATCCCGCGTGGACGGGGTGAAAGTTCGATGGAGGCTTGGTACCAGGGCATGGGTCGTGCTTCGTCTCCAAAATTCGTCGAAAAAGAAATGCTTGACATTCTGAAGCATCCTGGAATAATTACAAGACTTCTGGCCAAAGAGCGTACTTTGCACAGCAACTGGGCCACATAACATCCTGCCTTGGCCCGTCATTGAGACACCCACCCGCCTGACGCAAATACGCCGCAGCCGAACCCTCCAACCGATGACGGCAGTGTGATTCTGTCGTTGAGATATTTAATTCACCTAACAAGACCACTTAGCATGAGGAGGTTGTAAACTACGATGCAAAACGTCAATAACGTGTTTGAAGCAATCCTGAAGTATGGCCACGACGAGGATTTCGCTCCCGAAGAGACGGCCCATTTCGAGGCGACCGACGCCCCCGCCGGTTCGGAAGAGAAGATTGAAATCCTTCGTCAGCGTGTCGCACTGGGGCAGCCCCTGTGGCACAGCTCGGATCGAGTCGACTACAGCGGCCTGACGGGCGCGGTTCGACCACGCGAGTAAACAATACAACGATTCATCAAGAAGTGCTCACGGGGACGTCTAAACGACGTCCCCGTTTTCTATGCTAGCGACAGTCGCGAAAAGTCAGTCGCGACATTATGAACGGGGGAGCGAGTTGCCGGTGCCACGCGATTTGAGTACAGCGCGTTGAAGCAGCAAGTAGTTGGCCCCTCGATACTCAGTCACCGTCCCGGAAATACTCCATTTCCGAGGGTTTTGATCCAAGTCACGCGCAACACGCTCCAGCGCGAGATTTTCGAGCAATTGCAGCGAGTAGGTCTCGCCATCGGGATAGAAGGCAACTCGACCTCCTGTTTCCCGCAACTCGCCGACGCGATCCACGATCCGCGAACCTTCTCGCAATCGCTGGGGCACGGGAGTCACATCTTGAGAGTTATCGCTTGTCGCGGCGGGACGCTCCGCGCCCGTCGCAACTCGGAACCGGATGGGTTCTCCGGGGAACTGGAGTATCCAGATACCTACCGTGAGGCAGAACAACACGGCGGATACTCGAAGAATTGGCAGTCGCATCATCAGCCACCTCGCTCAGCCAGACTTACGCATGCCCAGGCTCTGTAAGACTAACACGCCACCAACCGAGACCATCGACCAACCGAGCCACTTGGGCGGGCGAATTGTCTTGCGCATTGGAACCGGGTTGACGTCTCCAAAGAAGGCTGCCAGCGGACTGCGGGTCACCACGGTTTCCTTCTTCAATCGCTTGGCAAGGAACTGGGTGGTTGGCTCATTGAGTTGAAACGCATCGATATACCGGAACTGCAGGCCCAGCAACAGGAGCAGCATACCGATGCCCAAGTAGTGATTTCGATTCAGTTCAAGTGACATGCTGGTTCTCCTGGGAGTGCTAAGCCAACTCCCGCTTGGACGATTATCGAACGCCACGCCGCGCCACTTCAGTCCAGCGCCGGGCACGCGGTTTCTTTCGATTGCGACGATCGTCGAGGTTCATCTCCACATTCCCGTTGACGCGCGGCCATCGGATCGCGACAACTTGGTCACGGCTGCTGCGTTTCCCTCGACGTCCACAAGCGAAACTGATTGACCGTGCCTGTCGACTCCCTACAACCTCCCCAACATGATTCTCTGCGGAACGCCAGTTTTATTGGTCTGTTGGGTACGCAATTGCTCACGGCGACCAACGACAACGTCTTTCGCTGGCTGGTGATTGGTATTGGCAAGCAGTACTATCCCGACCATGTCAGCGGCGTTTTGACCGCCGGCTCCGCGTGCTTTCTATTGCCGTATCTCCTGCTGGCGGCACCGGCTGGATATCTCGCCGATCGCTTCAGCAAACGCACGGTAATCGTGGCTTGTAAGGTTGCCGAAATCGCGATCATGGTCTTGGGGGTGGCCGCGATTCTACTGGGCTCGCCGGGCTTCTTGTTTGTGGTGGTCGCCTTGATGGGAGCACAAAGCGCGTTGTTTTCCCCGGCCAAGCTCGGCAGCATCCCCGAAATGCTGAAGGCCGACAAGATTTCAGCGGCCAACGGCGCGATTGGGTTAACCACTGTGATCTCCACGGTTGTGGGCACGGCGATCGGGCTATTGTTAGTCGACCACACCGGAGTCAGAGGGCAGGAACAATGGTATTGGTCGGCTGCAGTTTTAATCGGAATCGCGGTCGTGGGCTGGGGCTTCAGCCTCTTGATCAAACGCTATCCCGCCGCGAACGCCACTCGGCATTTCCCCTGGGACGCGCCTCAGCAGACGTTTCGCGACTTGTCTGTTTTGGCCTCCGATCGCGCGATGTTGCGCGTCGCGCTGGGGATCATGTTCTTTTGGTCGCTGGGGTTACTGGCGAATCTCAATATCGATCAGTTCGCCATGGAAGGCGGTGCGTTGCGGGAATCCGACAAGACGCCCCTGTTGATTAGCTTGGTGTTTGGCATCGGGTTGGGTAGCGTCTTGGCCGGGATCTGGTCGGCGGGTCGAGTCGAATTGGGAATTGTTCCGTTGGGAGCGGCGGGGATTGCTCTCGGTTCGATCCTTCTGTTTACGGTCCAGGGAACGATCATCACGTCCACGTCGACCTGGACGATCGGCTACTTGTTGGCGTGTTTCTTCTTGTTTGGGCTGGGAGTGAGTGCAGGTCTGTTTGACGTGCCGCTCAGTTCGTACATCCAGCACCGCAGTCCGCCCGAGCATCGCGGCTCGATTCTGGCCGCGAGCAATTTCCTGACCTTCTCGGGCATGCTCGTGATGTCGTTTCTCTACCTGGGACTCCGCTCGCCGGGAGCGGATGGTACGCCGCGATTTTCGGCACCCCAAGTATTCTTGCTGGGCGGCTTAATGACGTTGCCCGTCTTCGTCTATATCGTGTGCCTGATTCCGCAGGCTTCTATCCGCTTTATAGTGTGGCTGCTCAGCCGCACGGTGTACCGGGTCACGGTGCGCGGACGCGAGAATCTGCCCGAGACCGGCGGTGCCTTACTCGTCCCCAATCATATTTCCTGGATCGACGCGGTGATGCTGCTCTTGACCAGCTCACGGCCGATTCGCATCGTCGCGTACGAAGGGAACTTTCAAGGCCGCATCATGCGGTGGCTGGCACAACTGTGGGGTGCCATCTTGATCGCTCCCCAGCCCAAGGCCATCGTACGTGCGCTCAAGACCGCCACGGATGCGCTAAACAATGGCGATCTGGTTTGCATCTTTCCCGAGGGGGCGATCTCGCGGACCGGCCAACTGCAAGCCTTCAAGCCCGGCATGATGAAGATCCTGAAGGGGGCTTCGGCTCCCGTGGTTCCTGTCTACCTGGATGGTTTCTGGGGCAGTATCTTTAGCTTTGATCGTGGTAAGTTTTTTTGGAAATGGCCGCGTCGCTGGCCATATCCCATCTCGATAACGTTTGGGCCAGCGATAGCCAATCCGAGCGACGTGCATCATGTCCGTCGCGTGGTCCAAGACTTGGGAGCCCAGGCAGTGCGTGAACGTGCGGAAAAATCGGCGGGGTTGATACAAGCGTTTATTCAGAAGTGCAAGGCGCGTTGTTGCCAAGCGAAGCTGGCCGATTCCACTGGTGCCGAGCTAACCGGCGGCCAGTTGCTGCTCCGCACGTTGATCCTGCGCCGACTGTTGCGGCGGCATGTGTGGAGCGACGACGAGCGGTAC
>JBGTHH010000866.1:0-8172 GCA_041746275.1 Pirellulaceae bacterium
GGTTTGCAGCGCGGTCAGCGTGCTCGTTCCCGCAAAGTTCACGGACGTCAACCGGCCATGGGTGCCATAGCTGTACACGGCGTTGTGTTCCCGCGGATTGGTCACGGTGGTCAGTCGATGGGAAGTCGCATCGTAGGCGAATTCGGTGACGGGGCTCGTTTGTTCGCCCTCGCCGTCCGGGTCCGGTTGGATGATGCTCGTCAGCCGCCCGCTGCCGTCGTAGGTTAATGTCGCGGTGCGCCCCGCAAAGTCGGTCACGGATGTCAATCGATCGCTGGTGTAGGCCAATGTCGTTTCGCGTGCGAACGGATCGGTGATCTTGGTGAGCAGTCCGCTGGTATAGGTGAAGGTCACCGTGTTGCCATTGCGATCGACGCGCGATGTCAGCAGCCCATCGCTATCGAAGTGCGTTTCGTGGCCGTGTTTGTCGGTCAAGGTAAACGTGTCGTCGAGGTTCTCGGACAAGGTCGAAAACGTCACGTCTCCCGCCGCTCGCTCGAAACCGCCGCCACCATCTTCGGCGAACCAGAGCGCGTCGCCGTCATCTTGGACCCATAGCACGCCACCTGAATCGATCACCAACTCGTCCAATCCAGCCAACTGCCAGCCTCGTCCGAACGGATGTGTCGACGCGCCGCGATTGACGACGCTGGCTGCACCCGCGTAGATGTGGTCGACCAGCGTGCTGTCCATATCCGCGGTCAGCTTCACCGTATAGTCGTAATGTCCCGTGGCTAACGAAGTCGCATCGGCCTGCAATGCGAACCGTAGCGTGTCGCCGGGGTCGAGCCCGGTGGTGTCATAGCCATACGCCGTCCCTGCCGTGCCATGGAACGTCAGTTGCGCGGCAATTCCGTCCGGCACATCGCTGCTCGTTTGGAGGAACGTTTCGAGCACGATGATCGGACTGGGCAAGGTGTTGGAATCGTAGATCAACGACAAACCCGGCGTGAGCGACTGCCGCAGTTCCAACTCGCCCGTCAATAGTGGCGCATCGCGTGTGCGTTCTTCCAGATTCGTGCGCGGCCCAAAATGCCCACCGACCGTGATCGACGCCGTCACGATCGCACTGTCGCTCGTCCCATCGCTCACCTTATAGGTAAACGTATCCCAGCCGACGAAGCTGGTGTCAGGTTCATACTCAAAGGTCCCATCGTCGTCAAAGCTGATCAGCGTACCATGTGTTGGACCAGCCACGACCGAGGCGATGAGCGCGCTTCCCTCGGGATCCCAATCGTTATCGAGCAACGTCGTATCACTCGTCCCGATAACCAGCGTGGTATCTTCGGCCGTGTAGTACCACGGATCGTCCAGCGCTACGGGCATCGCATTTAAAACCACCCGGAGCTCCAGCCGTTCGAACAACCGCTGCCGCCTAGTCCATCGCAGAGTATCCCGCATCCTGCGACGCCCTCGTTTACCTACCCCCCCCCCGATTACCACTCGACAACCAACCGCGCAGCGACGAGAACATGATCGACTCCTTCGAAGACGCATTCGAGAATAAGCGTCCGACTTTGTCGCGCCCCAAGTACGATCAACACAGGCGTGTGCGGTCGCAGGATGGATACGAAACATCCAGAGAAAGAACAGAATCGGCGAGCCATTCTCACTTCGCCGAACAACCTCGCCCTCAAGCTGCCAAGCACGTTGTGCATGTGATCCTAACCTTTGTAAAGAACCAGTCAACTACATTTCTTGCTAAAGACGAAATTAAGTAGTTAAAGTTGTTTCTTTCACGCCACAGTTCGATGCTCTCGGACAACTTGGTTAGGCGGACTCCTAATGGGATCTTTGGATCCTTTCGAGCCAACATGGTCCGATCCAGGCCAGTACGAAGTGTTGCTCTGCGGCGTGCTAGGTCTATGTTGCTGCGGAGGCTTTCGAGCAGGCTTCTCACGTGGCTTTGTTCCGCTTGGGGTGAAAATCAGGATCTTCACACGTGCTCACCAGTCCGCCCATCGACAACCAGGGACTTGGCCCGCTACGATCGGTAGGTTAACCGCACTCGACACGAAACCGGGCCAATGGGATCGGCTCGCGCAATGAACCCCAGAAAGGTGCGATTCCCCGATGCGACTTGCGCTGCTTGGTTGCGATCACGATACGTGGCGGATCGTGCGCGCGATCGGGATGTCCTCCGAGCATTCGCTCGCCAGCATCCACCACGCGGACGAATTCCGCGACCGGTTGATCCAGGTCGCCCCCGACGCTCAGTGGCTCGACCATTGGGAAGCGTTATTGATCTCGGGTGAAGTCGACGCGGTGATCGTCACTCCGCACGGCGATACGTTGGTGTTCGAGGATCAGTTACGGAAGCTGGTGCAGGCGAAGGTACCGTTGATCGTGGTGCATGGCTGGCGAGATGCCCTGCTGGCCTACGAATTGGAGATGATGCGCGAGGAAGCGGGCGGTCTCATCCTGCCCTTCTTTCCCGGTTGGGGACATCCCGCATTGGCTCGCGTCGCGGACATTTTGTCACAAGGCGAATCGTCTCCGGTGGGACAACCCGAACAGATCGTCATGGAGCGTTACTTGACGCAGCGCGATCGCTCGAATGTGCTCGCGGCGCTCGCGCGTGACATTTCGATTGTACGTCGGCTGATCGGCCAGATCACCAGCATCAGTGCAGTGGGTGGCGAACCCGGTGACACGTCACTGCCACATCTCTCGGTGAGCTTGACCGGAACGACCGACGTCGCGGGACGTTGGTCCGTCGCTCCCGCGACCGAAGGAGTCGCGGCTCGCCTCACGCTGGTCGGGTCCCAGGGGACCGTGGTGATCACGGCCCACGACGAAAGCCAGCGATGGACCTTGCGCATCGGTAACGAGACCGCGCCCAACGAGACGTTTGAATCGTTTGACGAAGCCCGGGCGATCCTGGAGCAACTGGATCGTGAACGCTCGGTGCTACCGCGCGACGCGTCCTGGGGCGCGATCTGTCATGACTTGGATGCCGCGGAACAGGTGGAGCGAAGTCTACGCCGCAAACGCACAATTGAACTTCGTCGAGACTCCCAGAACGAAGAGGGCGCGTTCAAAGGGATCATGTCCGCCGGAGGATGTTTGCTATTGACTCTGGCACTGGTCGTGTTGATGGTCTTCGCCTTGATCGAAGGGATTCGCTTGCCGCTGCTCGATACCGCAACGGTCAGCGATGTCGCCAGCCCTGTGACACGCACGCATCTGCTGATCAGGCTCTGGCCGGTCTATCCACTTGTGGCGTTCTTGCTGCTACAGTTCTTGGTATTCGTTGCCAAACAGCCGAAGGCGGAACAGATTGAGACCGTGAAGTCCGAGAACGAAGTCTGAGAATGGGCTTGTGAAAGCTGTGGCCGGTGTCGGTGCTGGCTACAGATTTTCCACGATTTCGCGTTTGGGAATCAGCCGAGTCCCGCGTTTTTGCTGGACATTGCACGCCGCCAACCAGCGACGGCGAAGATCCGCTTCCAATTCCTCGGCGATCTTTTCACCCCGTGCGACTTTGGCGATTTTGCCTCCGGCCCGGTGCGTGTGCCCGCCCGCTCCGCCTCGACCGGCCAACGTGGCTTGCAGAAGTTCCGCAGCGTTTCCGCAATGGGTTTGGGTCCGCGCCGAGAAGACCAGATCGACATCGATGATCGCCGCACACAACACTCGGCGAACTCCATCGCAGCGAATCAAAAGATCCGCCACTTCGCCCACAATCTCGGCACCGTTGGCTCGCGGCAAAAAGCAGATGGCGGTGTCGTCGTAAATGAACGTGCTTTGCATCGCGAGCGAAAGATCGCCGAAGTAATCTCGCGTTAGCGGAGCGTTCTCGATCTCGGCGAGCATCGATGGTTCCGCACGTTCAGTCAACCAGGGGAGAATGGAACGGTCGAGTGGGGAGTAATAGGTCTCGTATCCCTTGGTTTCGGTGTGAATCGCATACAGCAGGGCCGTGGCTAGCTTCGGACCGGGATCAACCCCTTGTTCGCGTAAGTAGCTGGCCGTGACACTGGCAGACGCGGCCACATTCGCTCGCAGATCGCTAAACGGAACGGACACATCCAAGAGGTTCTTGCCGGTCAAATGGTGATCGATGACGCCAACCGGCGTAATGCCGGATCGAGCCAACAAGTGGTTGTTGGCGTTCACTCCGCAGTCGATCAGAAGCGTGGCCGTCGCGGGTGTCATTTCCAACGAGTCGACCAACTCGACGGGGGGCTGGAGCAATTCCACCATGTGGCGGTTCTCGGCGCGCACAATCGCCCCGCCACCGACCAAACGCACGGGGAGCCCTAACTTTTCTTCGATCAGCACGCTGAGAGCCCAACCGGAAGCGATCGCATCCGGATCTGGGTTATCATGCATGACGATCACGACCTTGTCGTAATCGGATAACGTCGCTAAGAGTTGATCGGATAGTTTCAAACATTGAGATATCTGTGGCATCAATGATGTTTCTGATGAGTGTGGGTCGCGGCTGAAGTAGCTGCGGATTACTCAATCTTACTCGGAGGTGGACGTTTGCAAAACGGGCGTCATCTGTGGAGCACCGCGAGAGCAGTTTAGCATGATCGATTGGGTGTGGACGGTACTGGAGGAGTTGCGGCGGACGTTTCGACTGGCCGATGCCGTCGACATCGCGGTCATTGCCACGTTGTTATACGCCGGTTTAGTGTGGTATCGGGCCGCAGAATCGAGGCGAATCGTTGTCGGGCTGTCGTTGCTAGCGGTCTTCTATTCAGTGGCCCGCGTGTTGGATCTGTACCTCACTCTGCTGGTATTTCATGCCAGCTTCGCGGTCTTGCTGATTGTGCTGGTCGTGGTGTTTCAGGAAGATCTCCGACGGATGCTCGACCGCTTGGCTGGTTGGGGATCGTTCGCCGATTTGCGTCGCTCCGAGGTGGGACACTCCGAGGCGGACACGTTGGCCGAAGCCGTGTTTCATCTGGCGCGACAGCATATTGGAGCTCTGATCGTCGTCCAGGGACGCGAGTCGCTGGAGCGTCATTTGGATGGTGGGATCGCCTTGAAGGGGATCGTGAGCAAACCATTGCTCTACAGCATTTTCGATCCGAGCTCACCGGGCCATGACGGGGCGGTGGTGCTGAATCGGAATCGCATCGAGCTGTTTAGCGCGCACCTGCCGATTTCCAAGAACCAGGCGATGATCCGCGGGCGGGGTACCCGACATAGTGCGGCCATTGGCTTGTCCGAGGTGTCGGATGCCTTGGTCTTGGTCGTTTCCGAGGAACGGGGTGTGGTCAGTGTGGCCGAGCAGAACACGCTCGACGAGTGCACCGGCGTGGCGGATCTCAAATCCCGCCTCGACACGTTCTATCAGCGACACTTCCCCAAGAAGTCTCCGACCGCGCTCCGGCAGTTCCTCTTACAGCATTGGCACCTCAAGGTTGTCGCATTGACGCTGGCCATCCTGAGCTGGTTTGTGTTGGCGTACAACCCGAGCACCATCCAGCGGACGTTTGTGGCGGGGATTGAATACCGCAATGTGCCCGCAGGCTGGATCATCGACGAGTGGGCACCGACCGAGGCGCGGATTACTTTGTCCGGTTCCGAGCGGGACTTTCGTTTCTTTGATCCCGCCGCGTTGAAAGTCGCGCTCGACTTGAGCAATCTGCCGCCCGGGATGCAAGAGGTGGCGGTGACCGACAAAAGCGTCCGCGTGCCGCAGAACTTGGCGATCTATCGCATCGAGCCGCGAGTCGTCCGATTGATTCTGCGAGCATCGCAAAGCTAGCTCAAACGTCGCCTACCTGGCTTCAGCAATGGCGACGTCGTCGATGATCGCCGTGCCACCCGCGCTGCCTTCAGCAGGGATTCCGATCCGCACGCGAAGCACGGACGTGCCTTCAGGAATCGTAATGTCGGTTGCGATGTGCTCCCAATTATCCAAGTCGCTTGTCAGTTTTCGCTCAGGCGATCGTGAGAACCCAACGTAACTTGATGTCTCGTCGAGGCACTGGACGACGATCATTGGCATCGTCTTCAATCCCTGTGTTTGCACTTTGGCGGAGACTCGGTAAGTCTTTCCGGGGACCATTCCCGTCAACTCCTGATGGACATTGTACGAAACACTCCTGGAAGGGTGATTGGCTGCAACGGTGATCGAGAGCGCGTTGGTTTGTTGGTCGCCACGGGTGACCCCCAATGTTCCGTAAGTAACGAGAGACGGCCCATCGGGGAGCGAAGTAAAGGTCCAGCCAGACGGCAGCCCCGTTCGTTGATCCTGATCCTCGAAGCCACCGTTAGCGATCGCAGGTTCGCCCGTCGTGACTAAGCCGCACAGAATCGCAAGCAGAATTCCCATCGTTTATTCCTCCATGAACGCCAACGAAAAATGCGAAGCATTGTGCTTCACTCATTTAGCCGAGTCGCAAAACGCGCGCCAATTTCCAGTAACCACACGCCTGAGTGAATGGATAAACTGGGTAGCGCCTTTTCGTTGAAGAGGGTGCAAGGCGTACAAACAGGTTGAAGAAGTTACAAACCGAACGAATACCAAACGATCCGTCTGTCCTCGGGTGGATAGCTTGAGCGTTGAACTGAGACGCTTGGCTGGGATCGCGTTGACTAGCGAGCACTACTCCCATCATTCGCCGAGCGTTACGGTGCCAGCAGTCAAGTCTCGCGAAGTCAAGCCCTAACTCGTTCTGTGGCATTCGCGTGCCGACCGTAGTCTAAGTAAAGGGCAACCATCATGACGCACAAGAGTGCAGCATACCACCATCCCATGTGCGTTCCAAATAAGATTCGGAAGAATGTGAGTTCGTCAATGTACAGATACGAGCAGTAGAGCACGGCGACAAACATCAGGAAAGAAAACCAGACGATCGGCTTCCGTATGTCCGATTCAGAGCGGTAAGCCAAGCCCAACGCGATCAATCCGGCAATCAGATTTGAGAACGAGAAAATCCGCAGGTCAGCGATCAGGTCGTTGAGCGTGTCGTCGTAAAACGTCCGTATCTTGTTCTTGATTGAGGCGGCCTTTTGGATCAGTGGGTTTGCGTTTCCCATCGGAGCATCGCGTACCTGCTGCCGGGTCAGGTCGGCAATGTATACGCTGGGATCGTTCCGGTAGTCCGCAATCTCGTGACGGATGGCGGTCTCCTGGTCATCCGACAGGAATTTTTTGACAAAGGGGGAATCAAGTGCTTCGTCGGCTACTTCCACAACCGGTTTGGAGTAGGCGAGGGTCTTCTCGGTGACAAAATCGCGAGCAAGGGAGTCAAGATGCTGTCGCGCGAAAAACGTGTAGGCAAGGAAGCTGATGAAGAAAACGACCACGATCGAGTTGAGTGCGAGTGTCGTTTTACGCATGGTTTAACTTTGCCACCGAACGCCGGACTTGGGCCACCACCTGAATCGCCCGGTGCGGACCAGCATGCCGTAGTGGTGTGGGTCACCAATCTATCACATTTCGCGGCTCCAACGCGATCAGATTCGTCAGCTTGCGTGGGCTGCTAGTCCGTGGTGATCGATGTACGTGTAAAACTCCGCGTCCCAAATTGAAACAGGGAGCAGCTTGCCCCGTCCACCTCCTATCCCCCCATCCCCCGACAACGCAACAGGCTGCGAAAAGGCATTCAGGCCAGCATCCTGGGCAATTTGGCAAACTGTCCGGTCCCGATTTTTTTCTCGGGATAGGTTTCCTCCGACTGACCGATACAACAAAGACAACCCGAAGTGTTCCTTCTAACGCGATCTCGGTGAGGGAGTTACAGCATGCGGCGAATCACCTGGGCAATTTCCTTCGCTGCCGTCATCATTACGACTAGCACAACCCAGGCCGGGTGGTCGGAGTTTTGGGCCGGGGTCAAATTGGACTGGCATCGGATGAACTGCTGGCCCGAACCGTTCTCCCACGCGGATCGAGAACTCGTGCGGCAACCCCTGATGGCGATGACCGATAACGGCTGGCGAATGCAGAATACGTTGAGCGATCATCTGTTCACGCCCGGCGAGCAGGCGCTTACGCAGGCGGGAGCACTCAAATTGCGTTGGATTGCCACGCAAACTCCCACTCACCGTCGTACCGTTTTTGTGCTCCGCGCGACGACCCCCGAGGAAACCGCTGTGCGTGTGGATGCCGTCCAAGATGCGCTCTCACGACTAAGCTTGGAGGGTCCCCGTCCCGAAGTTCTGTTGACCGATATCATCCCCGTGGGCGGCTCGGGTGACTACTTC
>JBGTHH010000867.1:0-7695 GCA_041746275.1 Pirellulaceae bacterium
GGTTTGCAGCGCGGTCAGCGTGCTCGTTCCCGCAAAGTTCACGGACGTCAACCGGCCATGGGTGCCATAGCTGTACACGGCGTTGTGTTCCCGCGGATTGGTCACGGTGGTCAGTCGATGGGAAGTCGCATCGTAGGCGAACTCCGTAACGGGGCTGGATTGGTCACCCGCGCCGTCCGGGTCCGGTTGGACGATGCTCGTCAGGCGTCCGCTGCCGTCGTAGGTTAATGTCGCAGTGCGGCCCGCGAAGTCGGTTACGGATGTCAATCGGCCGCTGGTGTAGGTCAACGTCGTGTCACGGTCGAACGGATCGGTGATCTCGGTCAGCAGTCCGCTGGTGTAGGTGAAGGTCACCGTGTTGCCATTGCGATCGACGCGCGATGTCAGCCGCCCATCGCTATCGAAGTGCGTTTCGTGGCCGTGTTTATCGGTCAAGGTAAACGTGTCGTCGAGGTTCTCGGACAAGGTTGAAAACGTCACGTCTCCCGCCGCTCGCTCGAAACCGCCGCCGCCATCTTCGGCGAACCAGAGCGCGTCGCCGTCATCTTGGACCCATAGCACGCCACCTGAATTGATTACCAACTCGTCCAACCCCGCCAACTGCCAACCTCGTCCGAACGGATGTGTCGACGCGCCGCGATTAACGACGCTGGCTGCACCCGCGTAGATGTGATCGACCAACGTGCTGTCCATATCCGCAGTCAGCTTCACGGTATAGTCGTAATGTCCGGTGGCGAGCGAAGTCGCATCGGCCTGCAACGCGAACCGTAGCGTGTCGCCAGCGTCGAGCCCCGTGGTGTCGTAGCCGTACGCCGTCCCCGCCGCGCCATCGAACGTCAATTGTGCGGTGATTCCGTCCGGCACATCGCTGCTCGCTTGCAGGAATGTCTCCAGCACGACGATCGGCTTGGGCAACGTATTCGAGTTATAGACCAGTGCCAAGCCGGGTGTCAGCGGCTGAGCCAATTGCAACGCTCCCGTCAAATGTTCGCTGGCGCGAGACATCTCTTCACCGTTAGCTCGCGGGCCGAAATGTCCACCGACTGCGATCGAGACGCTGACGATGTTACTGTCGTCGGTCCCGTCGTTGACTTTGTAGGTAAACGAATCAAAGCCGACGTAACTGGTATCGGGCGTATAGGTGAATGTGCCGCTGGTGCCATTGAAGTTCGAGATGCTGCCGTGTGCGGGGCTATCGACAACCGAAGCGGTCAGCGAATCGCCTTCGGGATCCCAATCGTTATCCAGCAACGTCGTATCGGAAGTCGTGACGGTCAAGGCTGTATCTTCCGCCGTGTAGTACCACGGATCATCACTGGCAACGGGAGCCGCATTTAAAACCACCCGGAGCTCCAGCCGTTCGAACAACCGCTGCCGCCTCGCGCATCGCAGAGCATCCCGCCTCCTGCGACGCCCTCGTTTACCTACCCCCCCGATTGCCACTCGACAACCAACCGCGTAGCGACGAGAACATGATCGACTCCTTGGAAGACGCATTCGAGAACAAGCGTCCGACTTTGTCGCGCCCCAAGTACGATCAACACCGCGTGTGCGGTCGCAGGATGGAAACGAAACATCCAGAGAAAGAACAGAATCGGCGAGCCATTCTCACGCCGCCGAACAACCTCGCTCTCAAGCTGCCAAGCACGTTGTGCCTGTGATGATAAACCTTGGAGGTGTGATGTCAATCACGATTCTCCAAAGAATCTAAAACATTTTCCCAGCTCAATCTCTTGGCTCGGTGATGATGTTCGCCTTCACATTGGGGGTGGCCGATACCCCTGACTGTCTCCCAGTCACTTAGCATCCGTCCCTACACGTCGTGCTGGCTGCCGACGTGCCACTCGCCGTTGGTTAAGTACTCGTGAATCGATCGTGCGGCCGTGCGGCCGGCACCCATCGCCAGGATGACGGTGGCGGATCCGCTGACGATGTCCCCTCCAGCAAAGACACCGGGCTTGGATGTCCGAAAGGTCTTGTCGTCGGCCACGACGTAACCCCATTTGTTCGTGCGAATGTCAGGGGTGGACGATTGAACCAACGGATTGGCTCCGGTGCCGATAGCGACCACGGCCAGATCGAGCGGCAGCGTGTACTCCGAACCGGCAATCGGCGAACTTTGGCGACGACCGGACTCGTCGGGCTCGCCGAGCTCCATCTGCACAAGCTTCACCGCCTGAAGATAGCCTTGGTCGCTGGCCACGAACTCCACGGGGTTATGCAAGTACAGGAACTGGACTCCCTCGGCCTGCGCGTGGTGGACCTCTTCCGCGCGAGCCGGCATCTCGGCAGCGCTGCGACGATAGATGAGGAAGGCGTTTTTCGCTCCCAGCCGTAACGCGGTACGGACGGCATCCATCGCCGTGTTGCCTCCACCAAAGACCGCGACGTTGCGGTCGCGGCAATCAAACACTGGCGAATCGTAGTGCTCCGGGTCGTAAGCCTTCAGCAAATTAACCCGAGTCAAAAACTCATTCGCCGAGTAGACGCCGCCGAGATGCTCGCCGGGGATGTTCATGAATCGCGGCAATCCGGCACCGGTGGCGATGAAAACTGCGTCGTAGCCTTCCTCCTGGAACAATTCGTCGACCGTCACGGTCTTGCCGACCACCACGTTGGTCTGAAACTCGATCCCCATTTGGCGCAAGTGCTCGATCTCGTCGTGAACGATCTGTTTGGGCAGTCGGAACTCGGGAATGCCATAAACCAAGACGCCGCCGATTTCGTGGAGCGCCTCCATGACGGTCACTGCGTGACCGCGTTGCACGAGATCACCGGCACAGCTCAAACCCGCCGGGCCGCTGCCGACAATCGCCACGCGTTTACCCGTCGCGGGCGCACGTTCGGGCAGCCCGACTCGACCGACACTCCGTTCGTAATCGGCGACGAAGCGTTCGATATGTCCGATCGCCAGCGGGTCGAACCGTTTGCCCAACACACACGCGCCTTCGCATTGGTGTTCCTGCGGACAGACGCGTCCGGTAATTCCCGGCAGCACATTGTCCTCGCGCAATTTGGCCGCCGCTTGCAAGTACTCGCCCTGACGTACCAGCTCGACCACTTCGCGCACTTTGACTCCGACCGGGCAGCCGTGCATGCACTTCGGATCCGCGCAGGTGAGGCAACGCTGGGCTTCCTTCTCGGCGAGCGCGGCGTTCAACCCCAAGTTGACCTCGGCGAAGTTATGAGCGCGCGTTTCCGGAGCCTGCTCGGGCATCGCCTGTCGCGGGATCTTGGTGCGCTGTTTGGGCGGCAATTCTTCAGCCATGGGATTCTCGACCGGGGATCATACCTCTGGAAGATGTTGAGGACCGACTTCGGGATGTGCTTCCTGGAGCCGGCAGTTGCGGACCAGTTGCAATTCGTGCGGTTGCGTCGCCGCGAACTTCGCCAAGGCGGCTGCCTCTTGTTCGCGATAGAGTTGGTTGCGTTTCACTAGCGTGTCGAAGTCAACTTGGTGTGCGTCGAATTCGGGACCATCCACGCAAGCAAATTGACTTCGGCCGCCAACTTGCACGCGACAACCGCCACACATCCCCGTGCCATCGACCATGATCGGATTGAGACTGACGATGGTCGGAATCGCACACGCGCGCGTGGCCTCGGCCACCGCCCGCATCATCGGGATCGGCCCGATCGCCACGACACGATCCACAGCCGTACCAGAATCCAGGAGCATTTTCAGCTTCTGTGTGACAAAGCCCTGTTCGCCGCGACTGCCATCGTCGGTCATGACATGCAGTTGATCGCTGGTCGCTCGCAATTCGTCGGCCAGGATCAACAACTCGGCGGTCTTCGCGCCTATAATGCTCAACACACGGTTCCCCGCCTGTTTCAATGCCACGGCGATGGGGTAGGCAATCGCCACGCCGACTCCGCCACCGATGACGACCACCGTGCCAAATCGCTCAATCTCCGTCGGCTTTCCCAACGGCCCCACGACATCCAGGATCTGATCTCCGGTTTCCAACAGATTCAACAGCTTCGTCGTCTTGCCCACGCCTTGCACGACCAACGTGATGGTCCCGCTGGTCGGATCGGAATCCGCAATGGTCAGCGGAATTCGCTCGCCGTGTTCGTGAACGCGCACGATCACAAACTGCCCCGCTTGTCGCTTGCGAGCGATGCGGGACGCTTCGATGCGGAACCATTTGACGTCGGGGGCGAGCTGCCGAGCTTCCGTGATCTTGAACATGCTGTCAATTTAGAGCAAATGACATTCCGAACCAGTAGCGAAGCGTGGCGATCCAGAATCTGGGTGAATTTGACGCCAGCCGTCTCAAGACGGTATCCTACGAGGGTTTGTTATTTCTTGGGAGGGACGTCTGCATGTGTCGTATCACGACCGGTTGGAGTTGTTGCTTCGCTATCGCCGCTGGCCTGATCGGCATCACGGTGATCCACTCGGCCGAGCAGGATGATGCCGACCCACCAACTTACGCCGATCTGGTACGAGCTGATGGGCCGGTGGCTTATTGGAGTTTTGGCGAGAATGACGGTCGGGAGACCACTGCGGAAATCAGCGCTGGCAGCCCGCTTGTCGGACGGCTCGAAGGCCAAACGCAACTCGGACAACCTGGACCGCGAGCTGGCGAATATCCCCGCTTTGCTCCAACCAACGGCGCATTAAGTGTTGCTGGTCCCAAGTCCTTTGTCCGCATCGCCGATCCGGGTGAATTCAGTCCGCTCGATTTTGACAATGGCGATGTCATAACCATCGAGGCCTGGGTCAATCCTGATTCGCTGCGCGAAGGGCAACAGGTCTACGTCGTTGGTAAGGGACGCACGTACAACCCTGGATTTCCTCGCGAGAATCAGAACTACGCCCTGCGGCTGTGCAGTCAGGACGGCAAAGCCCGCGTCAGTTTTCTTTTTCGCTCGACCAAGACACCCGAGTCGGAACAGGAGCAGTTCCATCGTTGGAACTCGGAGCACGGCTTTGTTGTGGATGGATCGTGGCACCACGTGGCTGTGGTCTACGAATTCGGTCAACCCGATCGGATTCGCGCATTTATCGACGGTCAACGCAGTGCGGGAGTCTGGGATATGGGTGGTCCAACAGCCCAAGCTCCCGTCACCGATAACGATGATGTCTGGATCGGTTCGGCGATGGGAGGGAGCGCGGGGAACACGTTTCACGGTCTGATCGATGAAGTTGCCATCTATCGACACGCGCTCGACGACCAACGGTTGCGCGAGCGGTATCAAGCCATCAAACCCGATCCGCGCGAAGCCGAATTCGCCGCCGCCGCGGATCTGCCATCCGGTGCGATCGTGACACAGATATTTGAGAAGCTTCCGGCTGGAGCGGGCTGGTCTTTGAAGTTGGGACAACCGGTTCTGGCGTACGCTCAACCGGCCTTCGCCTTTGTCGGCTCTCCCAAGAAGTACACGTCGACGGGCGTCATTGCCGATCGCTCGAATCCCTTTTTAATTCGTGCGTGGAATCGTCGCGAAGTGGCCCCACAAGAGGCCGGGCAATACCGGATTCTTTTGCGTGCGAAGAATGAAGCCCGGCTCTATCTCGACGGTGCGTTGATTGCACAAACCAATCCCACCAGTCGTGCCGCGAGCGGTCACGAAAAAGTTCCAGAAACGGCCGAATCGGAGCATCCGGACATCCGGCCCCTGCCGCCCGGTTGTCAGGAACGTACCGTACTCATCGAGCTGTCGGAAGGCACGCATGTGCTGCGGTTGGATGCTCAGGTCGGTGGTACTGGTCTGCGATTGGAACTCGACGAACTATGCGTGGCGATTAGTCCAGTTGGGAAGCCATTCTCACTCCTGGCCGCCAACGGTGTGCCGCCCATCGAGCTGTCCGAAGAGAGCTGGAATCGCCATGCCAGCGAGCTGCGAGTCTTGCTCGCGACGATCGATCAAGAGAACCGACAGATTGCCGCTGAGGATTGGCGGAAGTATTGGGATCACCGACACGAACTGGCGCGTCAGCAGTTGGAACGGAAGTCTCCTCCGGCAGTTCCCGCTCTCGCCTCTGGCCAGCCGGCTCACAACGAGATTGATCATTTCATTGCGGCCCGACTGGCCGAGGAAGGCGTCGAACCGAGCGAGCTGACCGATGATTACTCGTTCCTCCGCCGCGTGACGTTGGACATCGTCGGGGTGGTGCCATCGCGGCAAGAGCTGCAAACCTTCCTGAGCGACACGCATCCGCAGCGACGCGGTCGTGTGATCGATCGCTTGCTCGACGATCCACGTTGGGCCGATCATTGGGTCAGTTACTGGCAGGATGTGCTGGCGGAGAACCCCGGCATCCTCAAGCCCGAGCTGAACAACACGGGCCCGTTCCGCTGGTGGATTTACGAATCGTTTCTCGACAACAAGCCCATGGATCGCTTCGCCACCGAGTTGGTCATGATGGAGGGGAGCAAATACTACGGCGGTCCCGCGGGCTTTGCCATGGCGACTCAGAACGATGTGCCGCTGGCGGCGAAGGCACACGTCTTAGGGAAGGCCTTCCTGGCCATGGACATGACCTGCGCGCGTTGCCACGACGCACCCTACCATCCGTTCAAGCAACGTGAGTTATTCAGCCTCGCGGCGATGTTGGAACGTAAGTCGATCAAGCTCCCCTCGTCCAGCACGGTGCCGCTCAGCGAAGGTGCTCGCCAACCACTGGTCGAGATCACGTTGCGGCCGGGCGACGAGATTGCTCCGACTTGGCCGTTTGCATTAGCGAACCTCGATACCTTGCAAGCCGACTCGCTCATGCGCAAACCAAGCGACACGCGCGAGCAGTTCGCCGCGGCCCTAACGGTTATCCACGCCGATCGGTTTGCCAAGGTGTTGGTGAATCGCTTGTGGCACCGCTATCTCGGACGCGGGTTGATCGATCCGGTGGATGATTGGGAAGCGGTCGAAGGCGAGGCTTCGCATCCGGAATTGCTGGATTACTTGGCCCAGCAATTCGTCCTCAGCGGCTACGATCTGAAGCAGACGGCCAAACTGATTCTGACATCCCACGCCTATCAACGGCAGACGTCGCCGCTCGCGAATGAACATCCACAGCTCTTTGCTGCTGCCCCGCGCCGTCGTCTGTCGGCGGAGCAATTGGTCGACTCGTTGTTCGCCGTCTCTGGTAAGGCGATTCGTGCCGAAGCCCTCACGCTCGACCCCGAAGGTCGGCGACCCGTGGATAGCTTTCTGAATCTCGGTTCGCCCAGCCGCGCGTGGCAGTTCACTTCCTTGTCCAACGAGCGTGACCGACCGGCGTTGGCTTTACCGATGTCGCAAAGCGTGATCGATTTGTTGCTGGCGTACGGCTGGCGCGATTCGCGACCCCATCCCCAAACGGTGCGCGAACAAACGACCACCGCATTGCAACCCCTGACGCTGGCCAATGGTGTCGTGGGCGCTCGAGCCGTCCGTTTGTCCGACGACAGTTTGCTCACTCAGTTGTGTCTCGAAGCGGACACACCGGAATCGCTCGTCGAGTTGGTCTGTTTGCAGATTTGCTCGCGCCCGCCGACGGCGGAGGAACGAGCTTGGCTAACCGAAGCGATCTCGGAGGGTTTTTCATCACGTGTGTTGCACGTAACGACTGTGGTGCAGAAGAAAGGCCGCAAAAACACCGTCTCCTGGTCCAACCATCTGAGCGCCGAAGCCACGAAGATCAAACAGGAGTTAGAACGTGAAGTGCTCGCAGGTGATCCCCCGACGCCGCGACTTGCCGCCGAT
>JBGTHH010000868.1:0-9526 GCA_041746275.1 Pirellulaceae bacterium
GCCTGAACGCGGCGTTGTTCCAGCAGTTGACCATCGGCGTCGACGGCGAGTTCCGAACTGATGTCGCCAGCTTTCGCCGGATCAATGCAAACCAGCCGTGCGGTTCCCTCGCCATATTCCACATAATTTCCGGTTGCTACATAGATGCGATCTTCGTAACACACCGGCGTCGCCAGAATCAGGTTCCGCGTTCCCCCATGGCCCGGGACGTACTTCGCGGTTTTCAAGTTCATGTCAAACTTCCAAATCAGCTTGCCACTCTGGCCTTCGAACGAGCGCAGCCAGCCATCTCCTTGGCCGACGATCACCTGCACAAGGCCGTCGATTTCCACGACCAGCGGACTGCTGAATTCGCCCAGGATTACGTTCTTGCTCGACGAATGATCGCTCCAAACCACTTCGCCGGTGGAATTCCTCAGGCAGATCAGTCCCGGTGCATCGGGAGCGGGAATGGTCTGGTAATCACCGTCTACGCCGTTTCCCGTGACGATGTAGATCAGACCGTCACGCGAACCGCTGATCGAGCAGGTGCGTCCCGGTCCCATCAGCATCGCTCGCGGAAACACTCCCAGCTCCCTTTGCATATCCAGCTTCCAAAGCTGTCGCGGTTCGCCTCGGCCTAGCTTCAGCGGTGCAATGTCCAGACAAATCACCTCACAACGGTTCGTCGTGAACCAGAGTCGATCGCCTTCGATGAGAGGTGAGCAGGAGATTCCGCCGAAGCACGTGTCGTTAATGCGATTGCCGGGATGATCCGAGCGATACTCGTAGAGCAGTTTTCCGTCGCTTTCCGCGAAGCAGCGGAGCACGCTCGTGCCAAAGGACTTGCCTTCCTCTGGTTCGCTGGTGCCGATCCACACCATGCCCTGCGCGACCGTGGGCGTGGCAAACGTCTGCCAGCCCAGCTTCCCAGTCCATTTGATATTTGCCGCCGACTCGGTGACGATGCCCGCCTCGTTCTTCTGCTCCACTTGCCAGCTTACGGGTGGCGATCTTTCTGAACTAACCGAATTGCGAGTGGCGTTTCGACCGAGCATCGGCCAATCGTCAGCAGGTAATACGCTGGCGAGAGCGAGAAGCAGAAAGGCCGCCGAAAGTAAACCGAGACTTTTCCGAATTGGTGTCATCTGATCAATCTCCCATGTTTGCAGCATCCAAGCTACTCCATCGAGTAAGAACTGCTATGGCGACGACAAAATTGGTGCTCCATCCACGGCAACTCATGAACTTGCGGATCGGTTCTTGCCAGTTAGCCCCGCCATGTATTTGCTTGACAGAAGCGATTAGCCCACGTAGCTTGATACCACTCTCCGGTTTTCTCGCCATCCACCGATGTGGTTTTGGAACAACTCATCGGCTTTTTTTTCGGCTCTGCTTCACCGCTCCTGCAAACTTCGCTGAAGTTCGCAAGAACTATGCTTTTTTGATCGGATCATGGCCATCCGGTCGGAGATCAGGCTGTTTGTGGAAAATCGCGGAATTGCGCGGTCAATCGGTCCTGGATCGTCGCCTCTTTACTTAGAGGATGTTGTTGTCCGGCCGTTCTGCTGCGTAGTTTATCGGAGTGGGAGCCCAGTGGCTCACAAACACCATGCGCCGTCGTCACATCAGGCGTTTGAGACCAACGCCGGTTCGCAGGCTGCGCCTGGAAGTGCTGGAGCGGCGGGATCTGCTGTCGGCGTCCGGATTGGCGGCTGGTGACGCGCCTCCAGCTTGGGAAGCTTTGGCGATTGAAGGGGAAGCGCCGGCGAATGTGAACCGGGCGATTACGACGGACGCGGGCGTCCAGCAGATGCCGTCGGTCGCGGTCAATCCTCTGGATTCCCAGCATGTCGTAATCGCCTATATGGATTACTCATTGTTGGATACGGGCTACGCGGGCCTTGCCGTCTCCGTATCACGCGATGGAGGTGATACTTGGCTTGCGGAAGCAGTTCCACTACCGGAACACTATCAAGAAGGTGCGGCGAATCCCACGGCGCAGTTTGACGCGCACGGCCGTCTGTTCGTCAGCTTCATGGCGGCCACCTTTCAAGGCGGCAAACCACCGTTGACGAATCCTGACCGGGGCGAGCCACGGACGCTGGGATTCGAGTCGAATAACGGGATTTTCGTGGCACGTAGCGACGACGGTGGCCAAACTTGGCAGACACCGCTCCCAGTCACATCGCATCGATATGACGGGCAGCAGCTCGTCCCTTTCGAGATCCTTCCCGATCTATCGATCGACACCTATCGAGTCCTGCCCAATGGGGAGTTGAACGCCAACTTTGGCAATCTATACGCCACTTGGTCCCGCTACTACCCGCCGGGGCAGTTCCCAGGGCACGCGGATTCGATCGGCGGCAGCGACATCATGTTCGCCGTTTCATCGGATGGAGGGCTCACGTGGGAGACGCGTACGCGTTCGCAGCCTGAAACAGGTGTGCCGGAGACGATTCTCCAGGATCCCTTTAACACGGGAACGGACAAGCTCATGTCAGGAACCGGGTACAGCGGCTGGTCACATCCTAGCGTGGGTCCCGAAGGCGATGTTTACGTCTCGCAGTTTTCCGGCTTGTGGTTTCCCGTCAATCATTCTGTCGATGGCGGACAATCGTTCTTCGTGCCGACACAGGAAGACGATATTGGGATGCCGTTCGGAGTGGGTTCGCGCAGTCTGACTTTCGGTTTGACAGAGAATCGCTTTCGCGTGCAGCCGGTTCGAGCGATCGCCAGCGATCCTCATAGGCCGGGCCATGTTTATGTGGCGGAAGTTCTCGACGTCATCGACCCCGCCGGGAATCCGCTCGATCAAGCCGACATTTTCTTCTCTAGCTCCATGGACTACGGACGTACCTGGAACCAATCGTTCTTGATCGCCGGGCGTCAAGCCGAAGTGGTAAATGACGACAACGCCGGTCAAACGGGGACCGGCGTTCTCACGGATGTCCATGCTACTCAAGTGATGGTGAAACTGGACGTGGACTCGGTCGGCAACATCGGACTCTTTTGGCTCGACACGCGACGCGATCCAGCGAACCATAATCTGGACGTGTTTGGCGCGGTCAGCACCGACGGTGGCCAATCGTTCGGACCGAACTTTCGAGTCACCGATCACTCCTTCGATGCCGATCGAGGACGGTTTGTCGATGCCAGTGGGGAGGAGAATTTCTATCTCGGTGATTCGATCGGGCTTGACCTAGCCGGGGGCGTAGGCGTCGTCGCGTGGACCGATACCCGCGATGGGAACCAAGACATTTTCTTCCGCCGTGTTCCGTTGGTGCCTCCGCCGGCACCGGCGAATGACCGGTTCGAGCCGAACGATTCCGCAGCGCTGGCCGCTCGGTTGGGGTCGGTCGTTGAGCGTCACGTGCCGCGATTGGCGATGGCGCTGGGCGACGATGATTGGTTTCAAGTGCAAGCCACGTCCTCGGGACATTTGACCGTCACGATGTTGTCCGCTAGCGCCGTGGACTTCGTCATGGAACTGTGGCATCCCGATGGAACCCGTATCGCGCACGAGAGCACGCTGGTTCTTGACGCTCAAGGCGACGCTGTAGGCCGGAAGGTGGAAACGGCCGCGTTACCGCGCGAAGACTTTCTCATCCATCTTGCGCGGCCCTTGGCCGTGGCTGCGGCCGAGTACTCCTTAACAGTTCAATCTCTGACTGCGGACTTGGGCACGGTCGTGTACCGCGCCGTGGAAGGCGATCTAGCAGCGAACGACGAGGCGAACTATTTGGTGAAAACGGCCGCAACGGGGACGATCTCCGCCCGCGTTGTCGTCGCGTCTGACCGGCAGGACGACGTAGTTTTAGAAATACTGGATGCGCAAAGCCTTGCCACGCTCGCGACGAACGCTGGCGGCACAGCGCAAACTGAGCTGTCGGTGCTGCAGGGAAGTCAAGTGCTGGTCCACGTAACCAGCCGAAACGGGTCCTTGGGGCAGTATCGTTTGGAACTCGTGAACCACGATCAGTTCAACGCCGTCGGCTCCAATATCCTGCACTTCCAAGCCGGTTTACAACCGTCCCAACAAGCCATCGCCGACTTCAATGGCGATGGGGTGTCGGATGTCGCCATCGCCAATGCGGGGTCGAATACCGTGAGTCTCTTGCTTGGCGGAGGCGACGGGGTCTTCCTCGCGCCTCGCCAATTTGGCATTGGAGCATTCCACACGCCAAATCGTGTTGGCGAAGACACTCGACTGGGTTCGTATCGTCGCGATATTCTCGCGGCGGATTTCAATCGCGACGGGTTCATGGATCTCGCGGTCACGAACTACGATTCATCCGATGTGTCGATCCTCTTAGGACGCGGCGATGGTAGTTTCGAGCCTCAACGGCGCATGGATGCCACGGCCTTCCCCATGGGCATGTCTGCGGCCGATGTCAATCACGATGGCAACATCGACTTGCTCGTCGTGGATGGATTCCTGGAGGATGTTCCCAATTCTTTCGCCGTGTTGCTCGGTCGTGGTGATGGCAGTTTCGAGCCACAGCGCCTTCAGGAGCTGCCAAATATCTTAGTTTTCGGAGTGCTCTCGCTCGCCGACCTAAATGGCGACGACAACCTCGATGTGGTCGTGGGTGGCGGCAATCACGAGGGGATCGATATTCTCCTGGGAGACGGGGCAGGCGGGTTTCATTTTTTCGCACACGACAGCGGCAGTCGGCAGGCGACGGACATGGTCATCGCCGATATCGATGGCGATGGCTTCTTGGATATCCTCGCTACTTCACTGGATAGTGCGGACTCGGTCGTTTTGATTCGGGGCATCGGCGGCGCTCGTTTTGGAACGCCAAGGACTTACTTTTCGGGCCAAGGTCCCCTGTCCTTGAAACTGGTTGATTGGGGCAACGAGACTGAGAGCCCTGACGGCTCCACTGCCCTCGGCCCTCCGGATGGAAGACTCGATGTGGTGGTCGCCAATAGTGGTGCCACCGTCAACTTTAGGCCCTATCCTGCCAGCCCGGATATCGTGGTGTTGCCAGGCTTGGCGAACGAGGATGGCTCATTCGCCGGATTTGGTTCTCCACAACGAATCGCCTCGGCCGAGCAGCCGCTGGATTTGGAAATTCGCGACTTCAATGATGATGGTATACTCGATATCGGCGTTGTGGATCGCAACGAGTATTTCGTCATTTTCGGACAGCCGCCAAACATTCTCGCCAACGATTCGCTTGCGACGGCTCGGGATCTCGGTGAGGTCGTGCATCTGGTGCAGTCGGCACGGAACATTACTCCGGAGAATACCAGCGACTATTTCCGCCTCACCGTCCCCATAGGGTTTGGATCGCAATCCTCCGACATCATTTTGGACTTCTCGGGCGGATTCCAGAATCGCGAAGGACTGGGTTTGGAAATGGAGGTGCTTGACATCGGCGGGGCTGTGTTGGCTGCCGGTGAGCGGTTGCGGGTTCAGGCAAGGCAGGGGCAGACGTTATACGTTCGCGTGTTCGCGGCTGTGGGGATCGACGACGGCCAAGGTTATGGATCTTATAGTCTCGTGATTGATGCTCTCCCCCAGGTTGTTTCGGTCGAGGCGCAATCGTTGCTGCCTGGTCAAGGTACTCGACCGGGAGGCCCAACCACAGCTTTAGCACTCGTCCTGCAAGGGGACCGCCTGGATGCCTCGACGGCCGAGAACGCCGCCAATTATCGAGTCACATGGCTGGGCTTGGATGGCATCCCCGGCACAAACGACGATCGCGTGATCCCGGTCGGTGTTGGCTTAACGGGCTCACAACCGGTCGTCTATTCCCCCGGCGCGAACGTCGATGTCACGAGTGGCCGCAGTTATCCCACCGCCATTCGCCAAACGGTCACGCTGCTATTTGGCGAACCACTGCCTGCTGGCTCTTACCAAGTTGACGTTTCGCCGCACATCCGCGCGGCTCCATTTAACGCCGAAGAGCAGAGCCTGCTCAGTCCCCGCGACGGATTTTCCGGACATGCCGTCGTTTCGGTGGTCGCGGGCGCGGTGCGCGAAGGCGTTACCTTCGTAGCGAACAACCTCATCCAGCCCTCGGCCGTTTTGGGTGACTTCAGCATCTTTGAGCAAGGGACGCGATTCCTCACGCAGCTCCATAACGATCTCGGCGCGCTGCTCGATGCACAACTCACCTCGCGCGGTGACGATCCGACGATTACCCAGCAGATCCTTGATCAGATCTTCGCACGCCTTGCGCCCGCCCTCGGTCCGACAAGCGAACGTCTGGCGTCGTTGTTGGTGATCTTTCTCGACCCGGTGTCGATCGGACTGGTCGATCCGGCGGGCCGCTCGTTCCAGTACAACCTGGAGACGAATGCCGTCGCCAACGCCTTGCCGCGGACCTTTGTCGAGGTCGGCGGGAACGTCGAAATCATGGTCATTGCCGAACCACGCGGTATCTACCAACTGGATGTCGCCAACGTATCCGCGCGAGCGCGCGGCGGTGCGATCTATCTGGGGCGCGAGACGGTCGAGGTCCGCTCGATCACCGACGCGCTGCGCACGGGTAGCCGCAGCTTTAGCTTTACGACAGAATCGCCCGCCGCGACTGGCTTCAACACGGCTGGGATTCTGGCCCTGAGTGCCACGTTTCGCCAGGCGGCAACCATCGCCGCGTCGCTCGTCACTCCACAAATCGTCAACGCGACCTCGCGCCAGCAGCCAGTCGGTGCGAATAGTCGCGCGGAGTCAACATTCATTTCGGCCACGTCCGGAGGCGTTGCTTCGCCAGCTTCTGGAAGCTCCCCGGCCTTCGACAGCGGTGACGGAACGGCCGAAGAAGTCTTACTCGATCAGATGCACGAACTTTTTGAACGAGTGTTCGAGTTGTGGGGCAAGCTATTTGGCCGGGTGCGAGGAGCAAGGCGCCTGCGAGAAATTCGAGCGGCACAAGATCCCACCATAGCACCCGACATCTTCGCGCCCGACATGTGGCAGGCGATTCAACGGCTCGTCCAAGGAAAGGAGCCTTCGGATCGGCGCGTTCGGGCTCAGTCCGATTCCGCCACGGCAGCCCCTCGCGACGGCGGTCAAGCCGATACGCGTCCGGTCCCACAACCTTCCGAAGAGCAAGACGCAACGGCCGCAATTCAGCAGGCAGAGACCGCTCTCTCGCCGACGGTTGGAATGACTCCGGCCACTCCGAAGCCGCCAGCCGACTCGTTGCTCCCCAAAGCGAATACGCAGCGGCAGCATACCGCGAAGCCTATTCCAACCACGTGAGGGTTTGATGCCGCAACAGCAGGCCACGCCGATCGGAGAACTGGGGCGCTTCCGGCCTTATCTGTTGATGCTCGCGCGTTTACAGTTCGACGAAGTGCTGCAAGCCAAGCTGGATGCGTCGGATGTCGTGCAGCAAACGCTGTTGGAAGCCCATCAATCGCGAGCGCAGTTTCGCGGCAACAGCTCAGGCGAGATGGGAGCTTGGTTGCGACAGATCCTGGCCCGTAACCTGAGCGACGAGGTGCGTAAGTTCAAGAGGCACAAGCGCAACATCGCGAGTGAAGCGTCCCTGCACGCGGCTCTCGATGAATCGGCGGTGCGGCTGGAGCGTTGGCTCGCCATCGAGGAGCGAACCCCGAGTGACGTGATCATCGCCAACGAGGAACTGATGCGGCTGGGGACCGCCCTGCTGACACTCCCGGTCGATCAGCGGCGAGCGGTCGAACTGCATCACTTGCAAGGGTACTCGTCGGCGATTGTCGCGGTACGTTTGCAAAAGACGGAAGTGGCGGTGGCCGGACTGTTGCGGCGGGGGCTGAAGAAACTACGCGAACAAATGCGTGAAAAAGCGGAGGATCAGCAATGAACTCCACCAACGAACCACCGTCGGGTGTCGAGTCGATTCTGGATCAAGCAATCGCTTAGTTCCTGCGGGTGGAAGCTACCGGCCAAGCCGTCGATTGCCAGGCATGGCTGGCCCGCTATCCCACCTGCGCTCGAGAGCTGGCGGAATTCTTCGACGACCGCGAGCGCGTCGATCGCGTGCTCTCTCCGCTGCGAGATCCGCCGATTGTACCCGCCAGTGGTGCCAATTCGACGGCGCTGTTTCACTCGCCACCGCCGGACCGTCACAACATTGATACCGTCGATGTCGTTTTCAACCCGCCGGTGTTTAATTCGTCTCGGTATCGACCGCTGCAGTTCCACGCACGCGGCGGGATGGGAGAAATCTGGCTGGCGGACGACGAGCGAATCGGTCGCTGCGTCGCCGTCAAAAAGTTGCGACCGGGGCGTGAAACCCCGCAGGCGCGATTCTTGCTCGAAGCACAGGTCACTGGGCAGCTCGAACACCCGAGCATCGTACCTGTTCACGACATGGGAATCGATGAGGCGGGCCAGCCTTATTATGTCATGAAGTTCATCGAGGGCCGCAGCTTGCGGGTCGCGATCATCGAGTATCGCGAGCAGCGATCCGCCAGCAACTGGCCCAGCGAGCTCACGTTCTTACGGCTGCTCGAGACGTTCGTCGATGTCTGCAACGCCGTCGCCTATGCGCACAGCAAGGGAGTCTTGCACCGCGACGTGAAGCCCGACAACGTGATGATCGGTCCCTACGGCGAGACGATACTGCTCGATTGGGGACTAGCCAAGATCATCGGCCAACCCGAGACGCCGAGCAACTCATCTGTGCGACTCAGCGGCGGGGCCTCCACGGCCACGCAGGACGGCGCGATCGTGGGCTCACCATTTTATATGCCGCCCGAAGCGGCCGAGGGACGCGGCGAAACCGTCGATCAGCGGAGCGATGTCTATTTGCTCGGTGCCACGTTGTATGAGCTGCTCACGGGGCGTTCGCCACGGCAAGGCACCAGCCAATGGGAATTGATCGACCAAGCCCGCAACAGCCCGCCACCGCCAGCACGGCAGCTTGATCCGCTGGTGCCCCCCGCGCTCGAAGCCATCTGTTTGAAGGCCATGGCGTTTCAAAAAAGCGATCGTTACGAGTCGCCCCTCGCGCTGGCCGAAGAGATTCAGCGATTCACTGCGGGCGAGCCGATCGCGGCTTATCCCGAACCGCCGTTGGCCCGCCTGCTCCGCTGGATGCGCCGGCACCGACGTCGCCTCGCACTGGTTGCCTTGGCCGGAGTCATCGCGCTGCTATGCACGCTCGCCGCGAGTGGCTATCACCGAGCCGGCGTGTTGGCCCATCGCGAAGAGGCCCGTATAGGAATCAACCAGTTCAATCGCTTGGCTGACCAGGCACGGTTCTTCGCTGCCAACACCGATGCCGTCGCCGAACGAGTCCCTTACTACGATCCGCGGCGGGCTTTGGTCCTTGCCGCTACGGCGCTGGAACAGATCTCGCCCTGGTATGACAACATGGACCGCTTGCCTTTGCCAGCCGAGCGAGCACAACTGGCGGAATCGCAATATCAATTGCTCCTCTTGATGGCCCAAATTCAAAGTCGCGTCGGTAGCGATCGGGTCGCCGCCATCGAGACTCTGGTATTGCTTGACCGTGCGAAGGCGATCCACCCGGCGGACTCAGCGGCGTATCTCGATTTGCGTGGCGAGTGCCTGCGACGGTTGGGTGATCAGGCCGCAGGC
>JBGTHH010000869.1:0-2382 GCA_041746275.1 Pirellulaceae bacterium
GGCAATGCTGCAGATTCCGTGGGGCCTCTGGTGGATTTTCTTAACGATGTCAGCAGTGTCACTGAGCGCATCAACCAATCGTCGATCTTCGGCGACATGCTGCCCGACAAACCAGAGTTTGACAAGGTGATCGCTGGTGGAGACAAGCTGCTATGGATTATCGACAAGTTGAACTTCATCAGGCTTCCCGGAGTGCTTCCGGCACACCTTGGTGAAATGTCGAACGCGGCAGACGACGCGGTTGTGTCGTTGACCCAGTCGGCGGGAGCGGTGGCCACCGTTGCGGAAAGAGTCGACGCTGCCGGCGACGCGATGCAATCGGCCGCCGAGAAGGCCGAGGCGTTGGACAAGGTGATGGCTGAAGAGCAGGCAACGGAGACGTTGTCCAATAAGCTGGACGCCTTGAAGGTCAAGTTGCAGGAAGAGGTAGACCTGTTCGGCTTGAGCGGGCACGCCGCCGAGTTGGCGCGACTACAGCAAGCCGGCGCAACGGGCGCCCAGTTGCGCGAGCACGATGAATTGATCCAGCGTCTGCAAGACAAGCAGGATGCCCAGCAGGAAGCGGCAGCCGAGCAGCGGGAACGCGAGCGGCAGGAAAAGGAAGCCGAGAGCGAAATCACCGGGAGGGCCAAGCGTATGCAATCGGCACTCGATTCGATAAAGCCCCCCGAGTCCCGTTTGGCCGAACAAATCGAGGAATACGATTCGTGGTTGATCGCGGGCGAGATCGCCTTTGACCAATACACGGCGCTCGTCGATGCGGCTCGTGACAAGCTGGCCAAGCCGGTCAAGGTGAACTTCGGCGTGCGAGGCGTCGAGGCGATCGAGGCCGGCAGCGCGGAACATCTGGCTCGGATCGACGACCATCGGGAGCGGTTACGCCGTGCGGCGGAAGCAACAATCGACGCGCCATTCGGCGGCGACGGCCGAGACGAAGGTTGGCGTGGCAGTTCATCGGGGTTGGCCGATCGCGCGGAGCGAGACACCGACACAACAGCACGTCGGGGAGACGATTCGACACGCGACGCGAGCCGCACGTTGCCGACTTCCGTGACGGCCGATGCCAGTCGGCGAGACGTAATCAAAGCAATCGAGAAGCTCGGGCACAAGGTGGCGTCCCCGGACGTGACACCGTTGGCCTCAGCCAATTTGCGAGGGTAGGAGACGTATGAACCTGCCACCTGGCGTAATCCGAGCTGACGAAGTCTACACCGTGAGTGAATTCCGTAAGCGGTCTGGGCTGGGGGACTTTGCTTTCCGCAAGGTGCGGCAATCTGGGCTCCGCATCGTCGATGTTGGCAAGAAGCGATTCATCCTTGGAACGGATTGGATAAAGTACCTCAACGAGATTGGGAAAGATGTTGCTGCAACACCGTCCGACCTGTAATAATGAAGCGAGCCGCCAATGTGGAGCAAACACAAAGGCGGCTCTAACCATTTCTGCAACCCTGAATTGGAGGGTCACATCGTGGCTGATGGCCATTCTAACGCCAATCGATTGTGGCGAAACGTGTGTTCCTTCCGTGGGGTTGTCCCCTTTCACGAGAGGATAACGCGATGGACGAAATCAGAGTCAAGGTGACCAAGCATGGTCACCGGAAGTACTTGCTCATGTACTACGATGACCCGCTCACTGGTAAGCGGGCGCATCGATCGACAAAGCAAACACGGCGGCGCGACGCTGAACGCGAAGCTGCCAAGTGGGAAGCCGAGTTGCGTGAAGGTCGGTATCAACCCGCGAACACGATCACGTGGGAACAATTTCGCGACCGATACGAAGATGAACAGCTCGTCACCAAGTCGAGCAAAATGCAATCGGCATCCGCGGCGGCGTTCAACCACTTCGAAAAGCTCGTCGGAGCCAATCGCCTCGCGAAGGTGAACACGTCTGCAATCAGCAGGTATCAATCCGAACTGCGGAAGACGGGCATCAAGGAAACGTCCGTTGCGTGTTATCTTCGGCACCTACGAACGGCGTTGAACTGGGCTGTTCGGAAAGGGTTGCTGCTGAAGTTGCCGGACATAGATATGCCAAAGCATCCGGCCGGCGTGAAGCTAATGCGAGGGAGGCCGATCACGGCTGAAGAGTTTGATCGTCTGATTTTGAAAGTCGAAGAGGGATTGCGGAGCGTTAGTGACTTACCCCGTGAACGGCGGAAGCAACAACCACGAAAGCGACAGTTCAGCGCCGAAGTGCTGAAGAATCTTGGGGATCGTCGGGAGGAACGCATTGTTGCCAAGGCACCGATCTGGCGGCATTATCTTCACGGATTGTGGTTGTCGGGGCTGCGTCTGGAAGAGTCGGTCGTATTGTCGTGGGACCGCGACGAACCGTTTTGTATCGACCTGACAGGGAGGCATCCGCGCTTCCGGATCTACGCC
>JBGTHH010000870.1:0-11065 GCA_041746275.1 Pirellulaceae bacterium
GAGCAGTACATTCCGTTCGAAGTTCTCAGAAGCGTGAGCCAGGATCAACGCCACGTCTTGCTCGAAGGCTTGACGATCCAATCGTTGCAGCCCGCTTCGGGCAACTATCTGAGCGGCGGTAGGAGAGACCGCCTTCAACAGATCGGCGAGAATCCAGTGGCCTAATGGGCCGAACGACTTATCCTGGAGGAGCGACAATATTTCCTGGTTCGTGTACTCGCCGTGCCCCGCCGCATACATGCCGATGGCACGAGATAGATTGGCAGGCCAGGTATCTCGCTCAAAGACTTGATCGGAAAGCAATACAATAGTCGGGCCGGCACTTCGGAAATCGAAACCGATCGGTATGGTCGAGGGAATCGAAAACCTGTTCGTTGTGTTAGAGCTACCAGCCATCCCCAGCCAACGATCCCACGATTCAAGTAGCCCGCCGTCGAGTAGCTTGCGAACAGCTGCCATTGCGTGTGGATCTGCGATGCGCTGTAGTCGTTCGTTATCGGGCATGTACGCAGCAAGAAGTGGCAGCAACGAATTTGCATAGCGGAACGTCGAAGTTGCTGCACGCAATTCATCAAACTCGTTGCGTTGCGAACTCAGCCCTTCTTCGAGCGTGCCAGAAATCTGTGCGAAGGCTCCCGGCTCGCGCCACATACTCACTGCGGCGTCCGCATCATGGGGCATCTCATGACGCAACAACTGCCCCGTGTCGGCATCAATGACCAGAGTCCGGTATGAGGAGCGGATGGTAAGCACGTTGCCGTCCCAGATGCATGCCGGCGCGTGCAACCGCCCCATTGCGACATAGTACGCAGGGTCAGCGGATGTGCGCCAGCGGATTAGATTGCCGTCCGGTTTTAACTCGTCTGTGGGAGTTATCCCGACGCCGAGGCTCAACCTAAATGGCCTCTCGCCCTCCTCGCTCGTTACAACGCTCCGCAAGTTGAAATCCATGCCGTACTTTGCCGGCAAAGGAATGTGAAACCACGTTCGCTCATACGTATTTACCAGAAGGACTTGATTCGCGGTGCAGAGCATGACAAGCGAAATTCGCTCCGGATGCTGAGGTGTGGGATTGGTTTCAATTCGCCCTGCCATGCCGCCAGTCGGCGAGAGAGTTATCATCGCCCGATAGCTGGCGACGTTTATATCGAAAAGGCGATCGAGCAGCCGACCCGCTCCGCGTGTTTCCCATTCACGCAACTTCAGCAAGGCTTTGTCTTCGCGCGATAGCGGCTCGGACAAGCGAGGAGCAGCCGACAACTCCTTGATGTCGATCGTCAATCTTAAACCTCCGGTCTGTGCAACGGGCTTTGCCTCGACGTGCTGCTGGATGAAGCGAGCGGAGTCGCGAAGTGCGATTAGGACCCGCTGCTGATCCACACTCGTGAAGTGCTGACCGACGCGAAGGTTCAAGTAATCGATGATCTCCTCACGCATATTGTTCTGGTTGCCGATGACCTCGATCTCGCGTAGTACCGACTGCGGCCCGATCCTGTGGACGGTGACGTGCAAGTCGGCGGTCGCACCAGTTGTAACCAACGTGTGACTGAAGCGAGCAACGTGGTAGCCGTGGGCGGCCAGCGTACGCGCAATTTGCCGATCGATTTCCTGGCGATGGGCTTGATGAAATGCGACGGAGCCATCCGTTACCCACAGTGGTTCCTGGCTTTCGGCGTCGTTTCCATCGAGATCGAGCCAGAGCAAGGGGCGTCCATCATCGCCCATGACCGGTACTACCGCGTCTTCTTTCAGTTGCCTAGTCGTCAAGGCCACGCGCAACGCCTCGGCGAGTTCAGGTACTACGCCATCCACCTGGACATGTCCGCAGGATTGCCGCGTTCCCTCCTCCACATTGATGACGATTTGCTTCCGCTGGTGATCGAAGTCGACCGACGCCGTAGCGTTGGCAAAGCCCTCGAGACGGTAGCCTTCCAATAGGCGATCGCGCAGGCTTGGAGGTAGAGCATCGATTGGCGCGAGGGGGTGAGTCGCCAACAAAATGTCAAAGTCACCCCGGAGCACTCGCTTGACCTGTTCCGGTTCGAAGGACTTGACACCGACGAGATGCCAATTCGCTGGGTCGCCCCAGTGGCCCACGGGTTCCACCGCAGGTGCAACTTGAGCGAGTGTTAGCAAGATTGCAGCCGAGAGCATGTCGCGACAACGGAGAAGGTTCAGTCGCATGTACTTTCCTCCCGAAAAGGCCCTCAGTCTAGGGGATGTACGAGGGTGCCACAACATGAAATTGGAAGCCCCAGTTGACTCGTAGCGCTTGTATCGAAAAAGTTGTACCCTTCGTCATCCGCGCAGCCCTTCAATATCGCGGGACGTTTCAGCGTCATGCGCGCCGGTCTTTCTCGCTTTAATCCAGTTTTGGGTTCGATAAAGATCACTGGCGCACGTTCTGGATGGGAAACGGCCCACCAAAGTGGTCGAGAATCTTTTGTTCATCTGGGGAAGCACCTGGCACGGCGAACGTTGAAGAACTGGATATACTGACGCTCGTAGCGGTCCACGAGTCATCTAAGTGAAACGAGCTGCGATATGCGCACAGATCTTCTTACCTGGAGTGTGTTGCTGGGCCTGATGGTTTCCCTGGGATCGATGGCGAATGCTCAGCAAACGCCGCCGCCACCTGCGGAATCCAGTGCGCTGGCGACCGCCGATGGCTATCGCGGCATCTGGTTCACACTTGGCCAATTTTCCCAACACGGCGATAAATACTCGGGCGGGTTGGGTACCTACACTGCCAACCATACGCCGATTGCCGTTTACGCACCGGAGGTGAACAAGACCTTCTTTGTGTATGGTGGAACGATCAAGGACCAGAAGCATTTGCTGATCATGGCGGCGTACTACGATCATGCGCTGCACCGCGTGCCCCGTCCGACGATCGTGCATGACAAACAGGGAGTTGATGATCCGCACGACAACGCCAGTATCAGCATCGACGATCAGGGACACTTGTGGGTTTTTGTCAGCGGGCGTGGACGAGCTCGGCCGGGCTTCAAGTACCGCAGTCGCCGGCCCTACGACGTCCAGGACTTCGAGCGGATCGAGCAGGCCGAGTTGACTTACCCACAGCCGCACCACTTCCCTGGCGCGGGTTTTCTGCATCTGTTCACCAAGTACACCCAAGGCCGCGAACTTTACTGGGAAACTAGCGCCGATGGCAGAACCTGGCAGCCGGCCCAGAAACTGGCTGGCTTTGGCGGCCATTATCAAGTCAGCGGTCGGAGCGGTGACAAGATCGGTACGAGCTTCATGTGGCATCCCAGCGGCAATGTCGACAAGCGGACGAATCTCTACTACTTGCAGACCACGGATCGCGGAAGCACCTGGACCACCGTCAGCGGCCAAACCGTGGCGACTCCACTCTCATCGCCGAAGAACGAAGCGCTGCTGATCGATTATCAGGCACAAGGGCGGAACGTGTACATCCACGATCTGAACTTCGATCGCGACGGCCATCCCATCATCCTGTATCTGACCAGCCAAGGGTCGGCACCCGGTCCCGAAAACGATCCGCGTACTTGGCACGTGACGCATTGGACCGGAGACACCTGGACGACGCACGATGTGACTAACTCCGATCACAATTACGACACGGGCAGCCTGTATGTCGACGGCGACCGCTGGACAGTGATGGGACCAACGCAGACTGGTCCGCAACCGTATGGCACCGGCGGCGAGGTCGCCATTTGGGTCAGCGAAAATCGCGGACACAATTGGCAATTGCGCCGACAAGTGACCGCCGACAGTGTTTATAACCACTCGTATGTGCGTCGACCACGGAACGCACGCGATCCATTCTTCGCCTTTTGGGCGGATGGCGACCCGGGGAAGCTGAGCGTGTCGCGACTGTACTTCACCAACTCGGCCGGAGATCGCTACTGGCAGCTTCCTTACGACATGGACGGCGCATTCGCCGAGCCTCGGGAAGTGCCTCGTCCATGACAACGAACTTGGTGTCGCGGTCACAGAGTTGCGTTTCCGCGAGTCTACTCGTTGGGTTGAATGCCGGTTATCTTGCTTAACATGCCAAAGAAGCCTTGCTTCCGCGAATGACCGATTTGCCAGTCGACTGGGACCGATTGATAACCGGCCTCGAACGGTTCGTCGCGCTGACGGAAATCGAAGTAGCCCCATGAAGCATACTCCCCGACCGCCGCGAGGAAATTGTTCGTGGGCCGGTCGAAGTCGAAATGATCGTCCTCGTTGAACAGGATCGGCATGGGCCGGTATCCGGCGACTTGACGAGTCTGACGCACCATGGCGGAAATCCGCTGCGGGTCTTTCACGCCGTTGCCGTGGAGCAACAGATAATCCGCCGCGCGAACCACATTCTCGCGCGGAATCGTTCCTCCGCCGTAACTGGTGCTGACCAGCAAGCGACGGTTCTCGTGCGTGATGCCTTTTGCCCGCTCGATCAGTTCGTGAACGCGATCGGGTTGCAAGATGGCATGGTCATAGCGCACATTGCACTCGTTGTTGATCTCAATCAGCACGTTCCGATATCCCTTCCGCAACACCCACTGGACGGTATCGTCCACGCCGCGGATCACGGCCGCTTCGTTCTCCAAGCGTTCGTCCTGACCGAAGTAGAAGATTCCCAGGATGACCGCCACTCCTAACGAGTCCGCCGCATCGAGTACTTGTTCGAGCCGTTGCATGTATTCGGGATGGAGCGAGCCATCGGCGTTCAATGCCGAATTGTGCCAAGGTTGTTGTTGTGAATAGCCTTCCGGGCTGCCGCCTTGGAGGTTAATGGTAAAGGCCAACAAGCCGTGGTCCCGCCAAGTGGGCATCGCCGCGATGAACTCCCGAGTGTTCCGCTGCGCGTCCCAGCGGCCTGTGTCGGGATAGGCCCAGCGCGGGACCGTTTCCGGATTACGATCGTCGAAGATGCCCTGAACCATCCGGCTATTCATCAGCAAGCCTTCGATCTTCTTGCCGTTGTACTCGCGGCCCGCGTAGGTGGGACGACCGTTGATGTGAAACATCTCGCCGTGAATTGTGACGTGCGTCTGCCGCGCCTTGTCGGCGGCATCCGTGGTGTATGTACCCGCAAGCCCAAGGAGAAGCCCAAGGGACAGCCATAACGCAAGTGCTGTTGGCCATTTCATGGACTGGGTTCCTCAATTGGCGTTTTTGGAGTGTGCGGATAGCTCGGCCAAGCCCTGCCGCAGTGCCGTTTGATATAGCCACAAATCGCCGCTGTAGGCGAGGATGCGAAAGCCCTGGTCGAGCAAGCCTCGGCCGGTGGCCACATCGCCCGCCATGAAACCCGGGACTTTGTGATGCTCGTGACAAGCGTCCAGTACTGTTTGCACGGCGGCCTGGAAGTGCGGATGGTTGAATTGGCCAGGGATACCCAGCGAATTCGTCAAATCAAAGTGGCCGATCCACAGCGAGTCGATGCCCTCGATCGCGGCGATGTCTCGGGCGTTTCGAACACCCTCCACCGTCTCGATCTGCGCGATGAGCAGACCCTCGTGATTCGCCGAGTTGATCTTCTCGATGATATCACCGCCGGTGTAATCGTCGTGGGCGACACCGAAGGCCGCGCCACGCCGACCCAGCGGCGGGTACTTGGCCGATTGCACGATCTTGTGGGCTTGCTCCGCAGATCCAACCATCGGCACCATGACTCCCATCGCTCCCACGTCCAACACGCGCGCGATGAAGTGGTACTCCGTCGCCGGAATGCGAACCATCGGAATCAACTTGGTCGAACGTGACGTGGCGATCAGCATCCGGATCGTCTCGACGCTCCACCCGGTGTGTTCCATGTCAAACACGGCGAACTCCGCCCCCGCCTCGGCGGCGATCCGAGCCACACCGGTGGTGTCGAACTCGAACATGAACGTGCCCAACGAGATACCTCCGGCCAGCACCTTCTGTTTAACGTGATTTGGATTCATCGTATCTCCCGTTCAGTGGCTGTCGGCTAGGCGAGTCAATTTGGATTTTAGTTCCGGCTGGTCCAACACGGCGCGATTCACGACGTGCTGGGGCACTCGCCCCGCAGCCACATCCAAAATCGACTGACAGGCGGCTCGGCCGTTTCCCAAAAAAAGTTCGTCCGTCCAACAGATCGCGTGAGGTGCCAGGATCACGTTGTCGAGCTTCAAGAGCGGGTCGTCCGGATCAATCGGCTCGCGTTCAAAGACATCCAACGCCGCTCCCGCGATCCGCCGATCTCGCAACACGTCGGTCAATGCCGCTTGGTTTATGATCGGCCCTCGGGCGACGTTGATTAGAAAGGACGTGGGCTTCATCAACGCCAATTGCGTCGTATTTAGCAGATGGTGGGTGGAGCTGGACAAGGTGCAGCAGACGACCACAAAGTCCGATTGCCGTAACAAATCCTCCAGGCCGAGCAGTTCCACACGGAACGCCGCAGCCTGCTCTGGAGAGGCATAGGGATCATGTGCTACATAACGCAACCCTAAGTTCTGGGATATCGAGACGATTTCCCGGCCGATGTTCCCCAGGCCGATCAAGCCTAGCGTCCGTCCGGTGAGCCCCACTCCCATGTGATGCAGTTTTTCCGCCCAACGTCCCGCGCGGGTCAGACGATCCTTGACGATTAGTTGGTGTGACAAAGCCAAGAGGAAAGCGAGTGCGGAAACGGCCACGGGGCGTCGCACACCATCGGGTGTGATGGTCAGCATCACGTTGTTCTGGGTGCAGGCTTCCACATCGACGGTGTCGTATCCGACACCGAAGCGCGCGAGGACGGCCAGCCGCTCCGAGCCAGCCAGGGTCGCGGCCGTCACGCGCGGCGCAAGCACCAGCAGGGCGTCGTAGTCACGGATCTCGTCGGCCAGCAACTCGGCGCTGCTGTTCGGCATGAATTCCCACGTGACATGCGGGGCTTGGTCGAGAAGCGACAGGCCAATGTCACCGTATCCAAGCGACCCATCGGCTTGCAGGAAGTCGCGTGTGAGTCCGACGCGAAAGGGAGATCGCATAACCGCTGCCTCGATGTTTAGGGGGCGTTGGTGGAGCCGTTTTCTATCTTTGGAACAACGTTCAGATCCTGATGAAGCTTCCGCAGGTCCTCACGGCATTCCTACATCGGCGTTGGCATCCTACTGAGATCCCAGTCGGTGTCAATCATCGGTACGGCAGGCCAATGGATGGCCTGTGGAATTGGTTCAGGCGGGGGGCGCGCGAGGCGGCCAGCGACGCATTCGGCGAATTCGAAAGATTTCTTAGTTTGGTCGCTGGATCGATATACACAAGTTGTGAACTGTTAATTATTGTGGAGTTCTCGCCACGACCAGCGATTCGCCCACGCCGGCTAGATGCTGGGTCGTCCACTACCACAGAAGTTGCCCCCAACGAGGACCACGATGAATCGCACTTGGAATGCCATAACGTTTTTGATGTTGCTGACGGGACTGGCCGCACCCGCACCAGCGCAGCGAATCACCTATCAATTCACCGGCACAAAGGTTTCCGGATCGACCCAGATCGGCAACACCATCGCTGGTACGCTCACCTTGGATTTGAACGCAGACTTCGATTACTCCTTCGAATTTGGCTGCGGGGAATACGTCCAATGGAAGAACGGTGGTTTGGCTATTGAGGGCCTGACCGACACGGGCTTCCAGGCGGGAACTTCATGTGGCGGAGACACGTTCTTCTGGAATGAGGACTATCCCTGCTTCCCGAATCCCTTTAGCGATGACAGTCCGTATCGTGCTACGGGCATTGTCTCGGCAACCTTAACACGCAGTATCCAACTCTACACGGAAGACTTTGAGAATGCGGGTGACGGAATCGCCGAGATCCCCGTCCCTTGGAGGCCCTTTGAAGATCAGCTTCGGTATATCAACATCGCCGGCGAGACCGAAGAAGGCTTGTTCTCACTCGATACCTTCAACTTCCTCCCCGCCACGATCCTGGTCGCGGGACGCGATACGGGCATTCCAAACTTTATCTATCAGGGAAACTTGGTTACGCAACACTTGGACCACTGCGCGATCGGTGTCAAGAACCACGGCCAGTACGTCAGTTGCGTTACCAAACTGACCAATAAACTGAAGAAGGCAGGTCTGCTGACGGGCCAGCAGAAGGGGTTAATTGTGAGCTACGCCGCACAGTCGAATATCGGCAAAAAGAAATGACAGATGGTCGCAACTCCGATTGAATGAATCCTTTCGACTGGACCTGATAGCATCGAGCGGCATGGGATGTTGCCGCTAGATCGCGAATCAGTGTAGATTGCGTCGTGTGGAGTCTGGGCTTTCGTCCCGCTGACGGAACCGATAACCCATCCAACCGGAAAGGAGTCTGCGGTGGCCAAACACGATCGAGCGCAGAAGAAGCATCTCAAGGAAGTTCGCCGGAAGCAAAGACGCAAGTCGTTATCGACGATGCACGCGTCCGGGCCCTTGCGGAAGACTGCGGAGTTTCTCGATGAGGTGTATGGACTCATCAACGATGGCGAATTGCCGGAAGCGTTGGAGTTGCTCCTGGCCAAGGATCGCCAGAACCCGCGGCGACCGGAAATCGTGGAAGCGTTGTTATCCTTGTATCAACGCCTGGAGGACCATCTGAGCGTGGCGATCGCCGCCGAGCGTTTGGTCCGTCTGCGACCGCGCGATGCGGAAGCCTGGTTCATCTTGGCTCAGGGCTACATGTTTACCACGCGGATCGCGCTGGCTTTGAATGCTTACCGTCATGCGTTAGAGCGTTGGCCCCACCACGACTTCGCCGACAAAGCACGGATCGCGGTGGGATTCTTAGAAAAGGCAGTCGACGAGACGTTGCATGATTTTGGACTTTCGCAAGATGAGTTTGATCTGTTGGTGTTGCATGACGAAGTGTTGTTCAAAATGGCGTCGGGTAATTTCGAAGACTCGGCCGCCAAGGCCAAAGAACTACTTAAGATCAAACCCACGCTGGTTTCCGCTCGCAACAATTTGACGCTGGCGCTGTTTCAATCCGGTGAAATGGCCGAGGCGATTCGCATCGCTCGCGAGTCAACACAACAGTTTCCCGACAACCGCTTTGCCGAGGCCGCACTCGGGCGCACGCTGTTCCTCACCGGTAACTTGGCGGAAGCCGGCCTGATCGCCGATCGCATCGCCGAACATCCCGCGGATCAGCAAGATGCCATCGCGATCCAAACCGAATTCCTCGGACTGCTCGGTCGGGACGATGACGTCCTTAAGCTGATTAAGCACGCGGATACCATCCCCGAGAAAGATCCACGCTGTTGTGCCGTGTTGAAACACTACGAGGCCGTAACGCTGTGGCGGCAGGGGGAGCAGCGTCAAGCTCGTCGCAGTTGGAAGGCTTGTTTGAAGTTCGAACCGAATTTCACCTCCGCGGCAGATAATCTTGAGGATCTGGAGGCGGGAGCCAACAGCCACGCACCGTGGCTGGAGTCCCTGCAAAAGTGGATTCCGCTGCGCACAATGGAAGGTCTGTTCTCGTTCCTCGATAATCGCCATGACCGGACGACCCCGACCATCTCCCAAGCGCTAAAGAAGTGGCCCTACTTGCGGTCGCTCATTCCCGCGCTGCTTGATCGAGGTGACCCGACGGGGCGTGAATTCGCCTTTCGCTTGGCCCGTGCGGATGCCTCCCCCGACATGCTCGACGCGCTGCGGGACTTTGCCTTTGGGCAACGCGGTCCGGATCGCATGCGCTACGAGGCTCTGATGTATTTGCAGGAGAAGGGCGGGATTGGCCGTGGTCCGCATCGAATGTGGTGTCGTGGGGCTTGGACGGAAGTACAACTGCTCACGGCCAAAATCCACAGCGAACCCACACTGCATCCCAATCCCGAGATGGTGGATTTGATGGAGTTGGGTTACAACGCCATGGCGGAGGGCGATTATAAATCGGCCGAACGACACTTCCGACGATGTGTCGAAATCGATCCGAACTATCCATCGTCGTTGCACAATTTGGCGGGGTCGCTGTTAGGGCAAGGCAAGATATCGCAGGGCAGGGAAATGCTCCTCAGCATCCATGCGAAATTTCCGGATTACTTTTTCGGTCGTACCTCGTTGGCTCAGTTGGCCATTCAGGACGGCGATCTGCCGCGAGCGAGAGAACTGCTAAAGCCGCTTTCCGCAGTGGAGGAAATGCATGTTTCGGAGGCCATGGCTCATGCTGTCGTCCAGGCCGAACTAGCACTTGCCGAAGGTTTCATCGAAAGTGCCGAACAGTCGTTACGTCTGATGGAACAGATTGATGAAAGCGACCCGCGCGTCGCGATGATGAGGGATCAGATCTCCCACGCGAAACGACGGAAGAACTCGTTCGCGAGTAGACTCTTCGGCTTTCTCGGAGACCGAGATGACGGCGACTCCGTGCGATAAGGACGTGGCGTTGAATAAGCGTTAATAGTCCGAACTGTGTGGCTGTCGTTCGAGTCATCTTGGCGAAATCAGGCTCGTCAGGGCCAGCGTGATGGACCGGCGCGGTGCGTTCAAGTAGATTAGGACCTGCCCGAAATGGGGTTGTTTTCTAGCTACCGCGAACACACTGATCGCGGTGTGCGACGTCGAGCACGCTTGTGGCCAGCTTTGTCGGTTCGGCCTGCGGTAGGAAACCTGAAATGGCCGTCACCGTTGACCAACTTGGGAAGGCGATCGTCGCGGCGGGCTTGTTACCGGCTGGCGAACTAAAGGCCCTTTGGTCCGAATTGCCATCGGGTGGACGTCCCAAGAGTGGCGAGATATTCGCCAAGCTGCTCGTCGAGCAAGGGACGCTCACCGAGTTTCAATCGCAGGAGTTGCTGGCCAGCTCGGGCACGCCCTTGGTGCTGGGCGACTATGTGCTGCTCGACAAGATCGGCGCGGGGGGCATGGGCCAAGTCTTCAAGGCCGAACATCGGCATATGAAACGGCTCGTCGCCATCAAACTGCTGCCGGCGGCCGTGACCAAAGACGCCGCGACCGTCAAACGCTTTCAACGCGAGGTGCAAGCCGCTGCCAAGTTGTCGCATCCCAACATCGTGCATGCCAACGATGCCGGTGTGCAACGTGGCATTTGGTATCTGGTGATGGAGTATGTCGAAGGCCGTGATCTGTCGGCG
>JBGTHH010000871.1:0-3230 GCA_041746275.1 Pirellulaceae bacterium
CGGCCGGGTCGCGGCCGATTCGAGAAAATCAAATCGCTCGCCTACATGTCCGAGAAACATGCCTGCCAACACACCCACCATCGTGAGCAGCCAAGTCCACCCCAGGATCGCTGCACTCGCGGTTGACCAATCAAACCATCCGGTCAGAAACAGCAGGGACAGGATTGTGCTAAGACTCGCCGCCCCGGCAGGCATGATGAAACCACGCGTGGCCCACTCCAACCAGCACTCCGCCTCGCGGGCCGAGGCAAAATGCGAGCGGTCCCGGAACGGGATGCGATGACGCAGCCATTGCATGAAGCGCGCCAACGAAATGGTCTGACCCCGTCTCGCTCGCGTCGCGCCAAGCTGTGCGATGAGACAGGAAATCGTAATCAATGCGATTGCGATCAGCCAATCCACCGCGCCGGTCTGCTGCCATACTTGCCACAGTCGATCAGGATTCGAGCCAGACAGAGTGATGCCGCCGACGCCGATCCCGATGTACATCACGATGACGAGGCTATTGAAACTGCGATCGTGTTTTCCCACGCAGGACGCCAGTGACTCGCACAACAAATACACGCTGCCAGCGGCCAAGGCCGGCTTGACGAGCGGCCAGCCGGCGGCGAACAGCAGATTGACCACACCCGCCACGACGAGATAACCGCCGGCGACCATGATCGCTCCGTTCAACAAGAACGGTGCGATCATGGTCCAGGTGGAGATCGGATAGTTGTAGCGGACCTGTCGGGAACCGCTGGCCTCGCAACTCGCCGCCGCGAGTGCCAAGGTTGTGATGAAGTACATCGCCGTATGCAGCGCGCCGAGAACTGGAAGCTCCGCAATCGTCAGCAAATCGAGTGGCAAGCCCACAAACAAGAACGCTGAGATGCCGACCATGCAGGTGATGATCCAAAGCGAACCAGCCCAGCCGCGGCACCAAAACTCCCAGGTCAACGCCTGAATCGCCGTTTTCATAGCGAGCTCCCTGAACTTGGAGTGGACTTAACCGCGGCCCGCGCCAGGAAGACATCTTCGAGCGATGGGCGCCGCTGTTCGATGAGCGAGGCTCCCACCGCGCTCGCCGCAGCTCGTAGTTGAGCTAACTCGCCGTTACAGACGCAGGACCATTCGCGACCGCCACCGGTCCAAGCAAGTCCGCCCACCAAAGTCGGTAACTGCGACTGGGGTTCGTCAAACCGTAGCGTGACCACATGGTGACTGTTAAGGATGTGATCGAGCGGCGCGCTCAACACCAAACGCCCGCGGTGGAGCATGGCGACTTGATCCGCCACGCGTTCCACCTCATCCAGGAGATGCGACGAGAACAGAATCGTCCGGCCTTCGTCGGCGACGGTGCGGATGATGGCCGACAAAATGTCGCGCCGCACGATCGGGTCCAGCCCCGACGACGGCTCGTCCAACAGCAACAACTCGGGACGATGGGCCAACGCCGCCAGCAATCCCACACGAGCCCGCTGTCCCCGCGAAAGCGACTTGATTCGCTGCTCCTTGGCCAGCTCAAACATCTCGCGTAGCGATTCGGCATAGCTCGCATCCCACTTGGGATAGAACGCCTGAGTGTAGGACATGAACTGCCCCACGCGCATCCAATCGGGCATCTCACGACTCTCCGATAAATAGCCCATCCGCGACAGAACACCGACCGGATCTTGCGCCGGATTCCGACCAAAGACCGAGACCGTTCCCGATTGCGGCTTGAACAGGCCCAGCAGGTGTTTGATCAACGTGGTTTTACCGGCCCCGTTCTCGCCGACTAGACCGAAGACGACTCCCGGCGGAATCTCCAACGTGATGTCCGCCAACGCCACCTTACGCCAGAAACTCCGCTGGAGGTTTCGGACCTCGACGATTGCATCGCTCATGGGAACTCTCTTTTGTAATAGAACGATCTACCATGGCGGCCGACTAGCCGCGCGCCTACTGCATCTGCTGGTAACGCTGCCGCACCAACTTGATCAACGTTTCCACATCCACATTCAACTGATTCGCCTCCGCGAGCAACCGATCTATCCGTTCGTTCATAATCTTGTTCTGTTCCCGTTTGGCGAGTGGTGATACGCCATCGGCGACAAAGACACCCGCGCCACGCCGTGACACCACCACGCCCTCCACTTCCAGTTCGCGGTAGGCCCGCGCCACCGTGTTGGGATTGACGATCAGTTGTTCGGCCAACTTGCGCACCGGCGGGAGTTGCTCGCCGACTTGCACACGGCCCCCGGCCGCCAGATATTTAATCTGATTGACGATCTGCTGATAGATCGGTACGCCATCGCTGGGCGAGATATGCAGTTGCATGACACAGGCCGAGGTTGCGAGTAAAACTACTGTATTAACACAATGATACAATTTACCAAAACCGTGTCAAGGTTCTAAGGAAAAATTAATTGATGGCTGAGCGACGAAGGAACGACATCCTAAAGGCGGTTCGCCACTTGCGCCGCGGCGATGCGATCATGAGGCGATTGATCGACGAAGTGGGGCCCTGCGAACTGCCGTTGAAACGTGATCGCTTCGCGGCCTTGGTCCATTCGATCATTGGACAACAAGTCTCGGGCAAAGCCGCCCAGGCCATTCGGCTGCGCGTCGAAGCCTTGGTGGCACCCGAAAAGCTTTCGGCCGCGGGGATCGCGAAATTCGACATCGACCAACTACGAACCGCGGGGCTCTCGCGACAGAAGGCCACCTACCTGCACGACCTGTGCGAGAAAACGGCGACACGACAAGTGCGACTGGAACGCTTGGGCCGCATGAGTGACGAAGCGGTCATCGCCGAGTTGACGCAGATCAAAGGCGTCGGTCGTTGGACGGCGGAGATGCTGTTGATCTTCTCGCTGGGACGCCTGGACGTGTTGCCGTGCGATGATTTGGGGGTACGCAGTGCCATCCGTGATCGCTATGGACTGGAAGCCTTGCCGAACCGCGCGGAGTGTTTGACGATTGCTCAACCGTGGCGACCCTATGCCAGCATCGCGTCTTGGTATTGCTGGCGTAGTCTCGACTTGTCACGCCGCTGAAACGGGTCGGGCCGACTGGTCCACGGAACTGGTTACACGGCTCAACGTGGACCACAATTCGTCGAGCAAGAAAGGTTTCGTGACCACCGCGCTGGCTCCGGCCGCGAGCGCCGCTTGATGGTCCTGCTCGCGCGGAAAGCCAACCAAGGCTACCGTGGGAGCTGGTCGCAGTTGGTTCACGAATTGTTCTAGTTCAGCCTGCTCGGGTGC
>JBGTHH010000872.1:0-9259 GCA_041746275.1 Pirellulaceae bacterium
TCGCGCGGTGCCGACAGTCGCTTCGTCAGCTGGGGGCCGCGGCCATTGCGAGCATAACCGACACGCGTGGCGGCTCCCGATAGCCAAGCCAATGCGCCACCGCGAAATGAATTGGGCAGCAGCACCATCGCGTCCGGTTTCCACCGACGCAATTGACTGACCACGGATAATCCGCGTAGTTCCGTATTGTCTGACTTGTGATCGTAGTAGATGGATTCGTCGAGCCACGCGGTGCCGGCCAGCACTTTAGAGACATAGGGACGCATGATGCCACGGATCTCCGCCGCGGTGCCGAAGTGCCGACGCAGCGCGCGCAGTGTGGGAGTCGCCATCACGACATCGCCGATCCAATTCGGCAAGAGGATGCCCAGCTTCATGATGGTCCTTCACGCTAAGGAGCGTAACCTCCGGAAGTAGGAATAAACTAAGCGGCTTCGGAGCACGACGAGTTGACCGATGAGGAGGTCAATGCTTCCTGTTCGCGTTCACGTTCAGGAGCCGGTTGTTGGTGGGCGAAGTGCAGTTCCCACAAGCGGGCCTGCTTTTGAAAGGCGCCAAAGGCCTTCAACGCCGACATTTGAAAACCGACCGTACCGTCGAGGAAACCTAACCGAAGCAGATAGTTGTGAAGAAACCGCAGGGGAGCCGTGAGGTAAATCCGCCACCACGGAGGCGACTGGCCAGCCTCAAACCAGAGCTGAGCTTGATGAGCCGCATCGAGTTCGCTTCGGGCTATGTACTGATTGAAAGTCCAGCAGGTGTCGTGGGCCTTGTTCATGCGATCAACTGCCGAGAGAGCTTTTTCCGCTATCCGGCTCGGTTCCCCAGCGGGGCTGGGCTGGACATGCCACAGTTCCCACAAACGCACCTGCTTCAGCAGGGAATAGTAGGCGATCATCATGCAGACCTGGAAGCCGACCGAGCCATCGAGGAAGCCTCGTCGCAGCACATATGTCTGAAGGAACCGCACCGGCACGGTCAGATACAACCTCAGCAAATTGGGCTTCTTCCGAGCGCGATACCAGTTCTCCGCTTGCATCGTCGCGTAGTGATGCACTTTCCGTAGGTATTGATCGTATGTCCAGAACGTAAAGTGGATTAGTCGGTTCCTCAAGTAGCCGGCTCGTCCGCTGGAAAGTCGCACGGAGGCATGGTCATTGTCGCCCACATATCGGCCGTGGCTCCGATGGAACAGCCGCAGGATTTTGTCCGCCCCCCACTGACCGTATCGGACACGGTGGCCCATGAAGTGATTCGCGCGATAAATCAGGTAGCCGTTGTGTCGTGGTTGGTTCAGAACGTGTCGGATCTCCTGAGCCAATTCGGGTGTCACGCGTTCATCGGCGTCGACCACCATGATCCAATCGTGGCTGGCCTGCGCGATGGCCCAGTTCTTGAAGTCAGTCGCGTCAATCCACTCGCGTTCCACAATACGGCAACCGCCCAACTCGCGAGCGATTCTCACGGTATCGTCCGTGGAACCGGAGTCCGCCACGAGGATTTCGTCCGCGACTTCCCGCACGCTTTCAATACAGAAGCGGATATTGCGCGATTCGTTCTTGCAGGGGATGATGACCGTAAGTTGCTGGCTCATGTTTACGCGGCTCGCAGGTGGTGATCGACGCGTTCTTGGGGAATGCCGAAGATGTCATAGTGTCGCCACTGCATGACCTTGTCCCACGTTACAGCTTCTCCCAAGTAGTCGAATTCGTGGTTGATCTTGCGGATCTCATAACCCAGATCGCGCAACAGCCTCACGAAGGCTTGCCGCTGATCTTGATTCGTATGCTTATAGATCTCCGACTTGATATAGGGACGCGTCTCTTGGATCAGTCCGCGGAGGGATCGCAACACAAACAGGTCGTAGCCCTCGGCATCGGTCTTGATGTAACGCAGACGCGGAATCAACTCGCGATGGCGCGATCGCAGATACTTCTCCAGGTTGCGACCTTCCACCGTGAGCTTAAACGGATGTGCGTGCAGCCATGGGTTGATCCCTTCGTGCCGCCCACCATTGCAGAAGCCGGGATCGGAGTACTCGAATTCGATGAGCCCATCTTCGGAAGTGGCCGCGAAAGGCAGCGGCTCGATGGCCACCTTACCGGGGTTGAGCCGAGCGTTCTCGGTCAAGACGCGAAAGACATACGGGTTCGGCTCCAACGCCAGGACACGGCCCGTCGGTCCGGCCGCCAAGGCGATCGGCAGCGTCGTGTCGCCGGAATGGGCTCCCACGTCGATCGCCACATCACCGGGTCCGATAAACCGCCGCAAGTGATCGACCTCGCCTTGCGTAAACTGCTTCTCGCTTTCACTGGGGTGCAACCATTGCGCGTATTGCACCACACCGTACGCGCCCAAGTCGAAAGTGCGCGTGTCGTAGCCATATTCGCGTGGCTTGGGCCGGACGCCGAGCATATGCAGAACGGTCTTTAGTTTCACGCGATATTCCGATCGTAGGTGAATGGAAACGCCATCCTGGAGACGAATTGGGAATTTGATTTGGTTAGGCGGCCATGGGCAGTTGGCAACGGGCTTGTTTGCGAACGACAGAGACCAGCGACAAGCCGGGCGGCAACGGCATGCGGCCAAGCAAGTGTCTTTCCGCGGCAAATACTTGGGTTAAGCCTTGGTTGACCGGCGTGGGCAAGATACGGAGATCTCCCTCCGTCGAGCCTGCGGTCGCAGGTCGGGGCGGTGCCAGACGACTCCACAGTCGCGCGACCGCAGCCACTGGAAACAGCACCGAGTTGTAGTAACTCAGCAACTCGATCGTGGTGCTAGGGCTCGTCAAGATCTGCCGCAGCCCAGGTTTGCTATAGCGGCGAAAGTGATGATGTTGGGCATCGCGAGGAGAATAGAGCCACTGATGAGCCGGCACCGTCGACACCAAGATCCCGCCGGTTCGTAGCAACGCGAGGGCTGCCCGCACCGAAGCGGCATCGTCCTGCACATGTTCCAATACGTCCGCCATCAAGATGACGTCGAAGCTTTCCTCACGGAACGGCACCTGATCGGGCAGTCGTCCCAGCTTGACGCGATCACCCAGACGCTGCCGCGCGTAGTCCAAGGCTTTCTCGGAAGCGTCCATCCCGACAACGTCATGCCCTTGCTCCGCCCAGGAGGCGAGATTGCCTCCCGTACCACAACCGAGCTCGCAGATCTTAAGCGGCTGTTGCGTTGTCTGATGAGCATAACGATTAACTAGCGAGTTGATGATCCGCCGCCGTGCGACGAACCACCAGTGCTGTTGTTCGATGCGATAGAGTTCATCAAAGAGGGGAGCTTCCATGTTCTCACTTATCTCGCCAGACCTTCGTCCTCGATTCGGAAGGTGCCGTAGTTACTCGCGAAGTCGTTCACGTTGGGGTTCGTGGGCAACGCGATCATCGGGCCGCAGAATCCGCCCGACGATGACGGTACGACCAGGGGTGTGGCGAACGCGGCGGTCGCAGGGGATTTCCACCAACGGTTCCCAGGCAAAGGGGAGCGTGCCTGGGGAAGTACCCCAACTGCGGCCGCGTCCGGCGGAACGCACCTCGGGTGTATCGCCGGGAATGTGATTCATGCAGAAGTACTCCACGTCCTCCGGCACTTCGTCCAGACTCGCTGGCCACGCATGTTGCTCGATCGCCTCCTGATAGTGATAGGCGAAGCGATGATCGATCGGCGTGAAACTGATCAGTCGCACGTCGTGGGGCAATTGCTCTTTGATCTGACTCACAGGCGGTCGCAGATCGTTCCAGCGGGCCACTTGAACATTCATGATGACCGTCGTCGAGACAAGTCCGACCAGAGCGCACAGCGAAACGAATGTCGCCACCGTGTGTTGATAACTATCGTGGTGTTGATAACTATCGTGACGCATCGCGCGATACACGACGCTGGCACCGAGTAAACTAACCAGGCAGAATGCTATCGCCAAACCCAAGGGCTGTTGCCATAAGGCGAGTTTCGGCTGGGGCAGCAAGCTCACGACAAGCACCAACAGAGCGCCCACACCAATCGCCGCCGTCAGACCCACGGCAAAGCGGTGCCAGTCTTTTTTGGTCGTCGTCCCGGGCGCAGCCTCGGCACACCGCTGGATGACCAAGCCGATCAGCACCGCCACGCACGGGTACAGGGGCATGAAGTAACGACCTCGTGCTCCCGACGAGAACCAGACTGAAGGATATGTCACGACAATTGCCGTGACGAGGAAGAGCAACATGCCGCGTTGTGGTCGAACTGCTTCGCGAAATTCCCGTTTGGCGAACAGGAACAGCAACGGTGACCAGGGCAACAAGCAGGCCAACGTCTCCAAGGGATAAGTCACGATGTGTTCCGCCAGTCCCGCCAGTCGAATCCGATCTCCCGCTAGACCAGACCAGGTGGCGATGGTGGCGTCCCAGTTCGTGACGAGCAGGTAAGGCACTTGCCACGCCGCGATCACGCTTGCGAAAACGACGATGCCCAGCGCATGGGTCCAACTCACCAGATAGCGCCAATCGCGTTGCAGGCAGAGAAACACTCCCACTGCGGCGGCGAAATACACTGGTGCCTGCGGACCCTTTACTAAGGCCGCGAGGGCTGCGAGGCAGTACGCCGCAGTCCAGGTGGCGGCCGGTCTCCATTGGCGGTAGTAACCTTGGTGCCAGACTAACAGCGATGCACTGAGAAACAGGGTGAAGACCGCCTCGGACTCGCCCATCCGGCCGATCTCCAGGACTTGTCCCATGGTCGCGTAGACCGCACCCGCGGCGAAGGCACCCAAGGTCGAAAGGAATGTCTTGGCATACCAGAAGACAACCAGCGAAGTCAGCACGACGGCCAGCACGCTCGGCAAGCGAATGGCGACGACGTCCACGTGTCCGCGTACGAGTCCCACGACCGCCATCCCCCAACTGCTCATCGGCGGTCGTTCGGGAAAGACCTCGCCTTGCTGTCGAGTCACGATCCAGTCGCCCGACTCCAGCATCTCCATCGCTCCCGTCGCCCAGCGCCCTTCCTCCCCGGCGACCGGCAGCACGGCCATACGCGGGAAGTAAATCGCGGAAACCAGTCCGATCAATCCTAGAAGCGCCAGATACACGCTCTTGGGCGACTCCGTCGTGTGCATCACGCGACCTTTCAATCATTCATCGAAGTTGTTGCGACGGTGGCGCGGGGAAGCACTGGGCGGGGGAGTACTGGCAGAGCTAGTGGCACTCGATTCTTTCGATCATTCATCGAAGAGGTTGTCACGGTGGCTGGCAGGCGAAACCAAGCCGGCTGCGCCACAGCGGTTTCTGGCTTTCGTCGGCGGTTCCAAGAGTACTTGCGATGGATCTGAAACAGTTCGACGAAAGCCTGCACGAAGTCCCACGGCTTGAGCTTCGATCCGGAGACATCGCACCAATGTCGCAGCGGACACTCGTAAATGATCTCGTGTGGCGGCGGTAGGAAGCCGTCCCGTGCCCGCGCGACGCAGCGTGCGAGGAGCTCGACATCAAAGATCCAACGCGATTGGAAGGTTTCCTGAAACAAGCTCACGATGGGTGTTGAAATGCGAAACAACTTGGCACCGCACTGGGTGTCGTAGACGGGCAACCGCAAGATCGCAGAAGCCAGCGTGGCAAAGATGCGTCCCAGGAAGTGGCGCGACACCTTCCGCTCGATCTGTCGCCCCATCAATCGCACGCGCGTCCCCATGACCAATTGAACGGGCTTTTGCCTCCGCATGATCTTGAGAAAGCGTGGAATCTCGTCCAACGGGGTCGCCAAGTCGGCGTCCCAATAGCCTGCAAATGCCGGGTGCCGCGCAAAGGCCGTCAGCATCCCCCGCCGCACGGCTTCGGCTTTGCCGACGTTCCGGGGTAGGTGTTGAATGGAAATCCGTTGCGGCTGCTGAGCGCGCAGTTGCTCGAGCACACGGGCTGTCTCGTCCCGACTGCCGTCGTTGACAAACAGCAACTCGATGTCGTCGTGTTGGGTGACAAAGTCCGAGAACGCCTCTACGTCCAGACGAGACGCTTCGTTGTAGCAGGGGACAACAATGATGGTCTTGAGCATGGCCTTATCAGCGCGCCGGGCCATCACTTCCGTGTGCGGAGCGGCTACTGCGGAATCAGACCTGCCAGACGCGCCTCGAGGTCGTCCTGACCAATCTGAAATCGCGTACCGATCGTTAACGCCAAGAGCGGGTGATTGCCGATGCGATCGAGTTGCAGTTTCACGAGATCCTTGTGAGTGCAGACGATCGCCGCGATCCCCGGATGCGATGCTACCCAGGCGGTCAGTTCGTCCACATCACTACGCTGGTACCGGTGATGGTCGGGAAAGGGTCGAAATCCAACGACTTCCCAACCTTCGCGGTCGAGCGTATGGCGAAAGTTACCAGGGTTTCCAATTCCGCAGAAGGCCAAGATGCGCTGACCGGCCAGCGCATCCAAACTCCGCTGCGCGCCGCTAGCAGAGCGAAAGGCGATCGGTTTGTGCGTCACTTCGACCCAGACGCAGTCGCGCGCATGACGCTCGACCCGCGCCCGGATCGCTCGCCGTGTTTCTTCCGGAACCATGTCGCTCCGAGTCAGCACGACGACATCCGCTCGTGACAATCCCTTCAACGGTTCGCGCAGCAATCCGCGTGGTAACAGGTGGCCGAAACCGAAGGGCTCGCTAGCATCGATCAAGACGATATCCAGATCGCGATGCAGGCGTCGATGTTGAAACGCGTCGTCAAGCACGATCAATTGCGTTTCACACTCCTCAATGGCCGTGCGCGCCGCCTCCACACGATCGGGGTTCTGCAGGTGCGGGACGTCGAGCAGTCGTTGTTCAAGCTCGAGTGCCTCGTCATTCCGAGCCCCCGCTTCCGCTCCATAGCCGCGACTGACCAGGCAAACCCGGACATCACGCTCGCGAAACCAGCGGGCAAGCCACTCGACCATCGGGGTCTTGCCGGTTCCTCCCACGGTCAAGTTGCCCACGCTGATGACCGGCACCTCCACACGGTGAATCTCTCGGCGGCCGCTGTCGAAACGCCAGTTCCGCCAGCCCACGCCCAACCGATACGGAATCTCCGCCGCGGACAAGGCCGCTCGAAGCAGCGACGCGGAGATGCCTCGGCGTTCGCCGCTCACTAGCTTCCGGAACTCGGTTGCATCTAGCACAGATATCGCTCGTTCGGGTCCACATCACCACGCAATTACGTCATCCAGCATTCGCGTCTCGGGGACCATTCTATGGTCTCGGGGCTCGTGCGACGAGAAGTCGCGACTGGTATAGTGCCCCGTTGTCGCTTGGGCGAGATGCTGTAAATTCTGCTGATAGCCCGAGCGGGCTCGTTCCCGTTGCCTGGCATATCTCCCCACAATCTGGAATCACCAAGCTATGTCAGCTCCCGCTTGCAAAATTGTCTACACGGAAACCGACGAAGCACCCGCGCTGGCCACACGTTCGTTGTTGCCGATTATCCAAGCCTTCACGGCTTCCGCTGGAGTCCGCATCGAGATCCAAGACATCTCGTTGGCCGGACGGATCCTGGCCAATTTCCCTGACTATCTCACCGCGAGCCAGAAGCAACTCGACGCGTTGGCGGAATTGGGCGAGCTCGCTAAGACGCCGGATGCCAACATCATCAAGCTGCCCAACATCAGCGCGTCGGTTCCGCAACTGGTCGCCGCGATCGCCGAATTGCAAAGTCAGGGTTACGCAGTGCCCAACTATCCCGAGGATCCTCAGAGCGTCGCGGAGAAGGACATCCGCACGCGCTACGCCCGCGTGCTCGGCAGCGCCGTGAACCCAGTTCTAAGGGAAGGAAATTCGGATCGTCGCGTCCCGCTGCCAGTCAAAGAGTATGCGAAGAAGAATCCGCACTCGATGGGTGCTTGGAGTCCCGATTCCAAGTCGCACGTGGCCCACATGACCGAGGGCGATTTCTTTGGCAGCGAGCGATCGCATGTCATGGCCGATGCCGGGTCGGTCCGTATCGAACTGGTTTCCGAGGATGGCACGTCGGCCACGCTCAAAGAAAAGATCAACCTGCAGATGGGCGAGATCATCGACGCGTCGGTGATGAGTCGCGGCGCTTTGCGCGCCTTCATCGCGCGCGAGATCGACAATGCGAAAACGAACGATGTGCTGCTGTCGCTACACCTCAAGGCGACGATGATGAAGGTCTCGGACCCAATCATCTTTGGCCATGTCGTCACCGTTTTCTTTGAAGACGTCTTCGCCAAACACGCCGCACTGCTTGACGAATTGGGAGTGAATCCGAATAACGGCTTGGGCGATCTGTATACCAAGATCGAGAGACTTCCCGACGCTCAGCAGGCCGAGATCAAGGCGGACATCGCCGCCGCCTATGCCGCTCGTCCGCGACTCGCGATGGTCGATTCCGACAAAGGCATCACGAATCTCCACGTGCCCAGCGATGTCATCGTCGACGCGTCGATGCCCGCCGCGATCCGTACGTCAGGGAAAATGTGGGGACCCGATGGAAAGCTGCACGACACCAAGTCCATCATTCCCGATCGCTGCTATGCGGGCATCTACCAGGAAACGATCGATTTCTGTAAGGCACATGGGGCCTTCGACGTGACCACCATGGGAAGTGTCGCCAATGTTGGACTGATGGCTCAGCAGGCTGAAGAGTACGGCTCGCACGACAAGACGTTTGAGATTCCACGTGCAGGGACCGTGCGTGTTGTCGATGCGTCCGGCCAGAAGCTGCTCGAACACGCGGTCCAGCCTGGGGATATCTGGCGGATGTGCCAAACCAAGGATGCGCCCGTGCGCGACTGGGTGAAGCTGGCGGTGCGCCGCGCGCGTCTGACCAAGACTCCCGCAATTTTCTGGTTGAATCCGCAACGCGCTCATGACACTAAGATCATCGAAAAGGTGCGGACTTACTTGTTGGATCACGACACCAACGGACTGGACATCCGCATCATGTCGCCCGAGGAAGCGACTCGTTTTACGTGCGAACGAGCGCGCGAGGGCCAAGATACGATCTCGGTCACCGGCAACGTGCTGCGCGATTACCTGACCGACCTCTTCCCGATCATGGAGCTCGGCACCAGCGCCAAGATGCTCTCCGTCGTCCCGCTGATTAAGGGTGGCGGCATGTTCGAGACCGGCGCCGGCGGCTCCGCCCCGAAGCACGTCCAGCAGTTGGTGAAGGAGAACTACCTCCGCTGGGACAGCCTGGGTGAGTTCCTCGCCCTCGCCGCGAGCTTTGAGCACCTCGCCCAGACCAGCAACAATCCCCGCGCCCAGGTCCTCGCCGACACGTTGGACCGCG
>JBGTHH010000873.1:0-5619 GCA_041746275.1 Pirellulaceae bacterium
ACCGCTGGAGGGAACGATTGAGTTCGCGCCCGGCGAAACCGAAGCAACGGTCACGATCGAATTACGAAACCTTTTGTCCGAGCCGTTCAAGACGGTCGAAGTTCAGCTACTGAACCCCGTGCATGCCGTCTTCGACAAATCCAGTGGCTTGGGCGCACTGCAGAATGCCGTCGCGGACAGCATTGCTTTGACCAACGCGACGGTGCTGGAAAACGTCGTGGCGGCCGAAGTCGGCGAGTTGCAAGTGATCGAGCCTGTCGGCGGCGAACCCTATCAGTTCACCGTCTCGGACGCGCGGTTCGAAATCGCCGGGAACCTGTTGCGGCTGCGCTCGGGAGAAGTATTGCAATGGGCGTTCGAGCCGTTGATTCTGTTGACCGTGACCGCTCGGCAACCGTCCGGCGGCGGCGACCGCCTCAGCCAAGGGTTCGCCTTGACGGTCGAGCGCAACGATCTCCTGGCCGTTCACCGGTTCGGCGTTCCCGAGCATTTGTCGGGAGCGATCGTCGGTCCCTTGTCGCCGCTGGAATCAGCCGAACCACTTCACGAAATCACCGTTTCCGATCCTCGTTTCGAAATTCACGAGGGGCAACTGCGACTCCGCTTCGATCAGCAACTGGACTACGATCTGGAACCGATCTTCGAGGTGACCGTCGGACGAACGATCGGCGAGTTGCTCCATCGGGACGTCTTCATCATCGACGTGCTGCCCACCGTGACCCATGATCCCAGTCCGGAGTGGCTGGAAGTGTCGGTCACGCCGCTGCCCGCGCGGATCGGCCAGGAAGTGTGGTTCACCGGCCGCTTTGCCGATTCCGGGGCGACTGGAACGTACAGCGTCACCGTTGACTGGGGTGATGGCCAAGTGGAAGACCTGACAACGACCCTGCTCAATGGCCAGGCCAGCTTTACGCTGTCGCACGTTTACGACACCGCCGGCAACTTCACAATCACCGCATCCGTGACCGACCCGTCGGGCGGTGTGGATCATGCGAACATACAAGTCCCGGTGACGGACCCTGGTGAAGCTGTGTTGGTCATCGACAGCGTGTCCAGCACCGCGGCACAACCGAGCGGTGTTTGGCCTGGAGACGTCGTGACGGTCAGCGTTTCATTCTCGGGCACGAGTCTGCTAGGTACGCACCGAATCGTGATCGATTGGGGCGATGGCGCGGTCAGTGTGAGTGACGGGTTGTCCGATGGCGTAACGCTGAGCGTGGAGAATGGATCGGGTACGGCCTTCGCCAGCCATGTCTATGCCAACGCGGGCATTTATCCGGTTCGGGTGACCGTGTTGGATGACGATGGCGGTTTAGCACAAACCGCAACCACGGTCTTCATCACCGGTTTGCGTCTCACCAGCGACGGCGTCTTGGAAATTGTCGGCACTTCCGGTGCGGACATTGTCAAAGTAATTCGTAGCGGCATATTCACGCCAACAATCCGGGTCGGTGCGATCTTCGCTCAAGGTACATTGCGTGGTCGGCTCGTGATGTTTGACTCGCCTGAGCAACTCGTGCAAAGCCTACGAACAGCCCTCGGCGATGGCAGCGATCAATTCATTAACCTCTCGCAACTTGCAGTCGTCGCTTGGGATGATGATCCAGACTATTTTGTGCCGAACGCAGAAGGCAGCGCGGAGTTTGCACCCTGGCAAAACCCGTTTAACCGACTCGACGTGAACGGCGACGGACAAGTCAGCCCGCTTGATGCGTTGCTCGTTATCAATCACCTGATCAGTAAAGGCTCCGGCCAGACACTCGGCAGTTCACCGGTTAATCCAGACGGTAGCCTCGCGCCGCTGCTCGATGTCAATGGAGACGGAGAAGTGTCGCCCCTTGATGCACTGCTCGTCATTAACCACCTGATTAGCGCGCTGTCGCTGCCAGCCAGCGGCGAAGGCGAGTTGCCGACAACACCCAAGTTCAGCTCGCCACCCTTGAACTGGTATCGGGAGAACGCGCTGAATCCCACTACCAGCGGGCATCTTGCCGCGCTCGCGGATTCACCGGATAGGCTCGCCGAGTCGACCCACAACTCGCGAGAAGAACAACCGCGTGAATCATTCAACAGCGCGTGGTCGTCGTGGGGGCTAAGCGATGATGCACACGAACGTATCCACCCGAGGCACATTAAGCCGTTGGCCGACCTAATCGACCTCGTGCATGCGGACGAAGAGTTCCGGTTCGAGTGTCTCGATGAATCCGCGGAACTCCTCCTGGATCGTTCGCGCCGCATCAATCCATCGTCTCAGGCATCCTTCGGCAAACCTTGAGTGAATTTAACACAGCCGCGCCACTTGAGGACTGGGCTTCATCGCGGCGTGATGAATGCTAGCTGCCGCTCAACGGGTTTGTGCGATCGCTCCAGGGGAATTCACTGGCACGGCGCACCAATCGCAACTCGATAAACAAAGCGATATTGTTGTTGATCGGAAGACCTGCGGCTCTCCTCAGCAGTTGCGTCCCTTGGAGGCTGGTGTCGGGCTTGAGGTAGAACAGGTCTTGCTTCTTCAGACGCTCTTCGGGATCGGTCCCGGGATCGGGGTGGAACTTCTCGATCCGTCCGTGAATCGATTTAGCGTCCGAGGCCGCGCTGCGATCCGCCTCGCCCACGATCAGCATGAGCGATAGATTGCTGCGGACGACCGGGTGTTGCAGGGCCTTGTTCAGCGTGTAACCACGATACGATTGCTGAGGCGAGATGAGGACGAGCGCCTTGACGTCGCGCCCTTGCTTGAAGGCCGGCAACTGTTGACGGCTCCAATCGTAGGCCGCCCAATTCACCGCGACGATCCCGCCCACATCGGCACCGATGACACACAATTGCTCGATGTTGACTTCCCCGGCGTTGTTCTTCTCCAGCAGGAACTTTTTGATCGCTTCCACGTCCAGCGACATGGCTTCGATATCGCTGGAGCGCAGCCGAGCGCGGTCGATCGGTTTGGTATCGCCATTGGGGAGCCTGATGTTTGTGCTGTCGCCGTGTCCGCGCAGGTCCGGTACGACGATCGCGTGGCCTAACTTTTGCAAGCCGGTCGCCAGCTCGTCAAACTCTCGGCGCTGCCCGTCCCAGCCATGCAACATGATGATGGGGACGACTTCCTTTCCCGTCTTCTTCTGGATGCGGGGCTTGTCCTTCTTGTCTTTCTCCGCGGGCGGTTCCACGAAACCGCCGGGATAGTAGGTACAACGAATGGACACGCCATCCGTTGTTTCGAGCGACAGATTTTCGGGAGCCGGCATCTTCAGTTCCGCTTCCGACTTGGTCTGGGCGTAACACCATGGGCTGACCAGCAGGCAACCAAGGAAGGCGGACAGAATTCGTGTCGAACGCGAACGTGGTCCAGTCATCTTCATCCCCAGTGATCATGAAGTTGGTGAAATGGCCTCGAATGAACGGCGGGAAGCCGTCCCAGACAGGTCGAAACCACGTTTATGTTAGATAGCCCGCCGGTCAGCGTCAACGAAGATAACGTGTCGCGACTTGCCTCGGATGCGCACAGGGAGTTAGAATCAAGGCTCATTCCTTAGCCCTTTGCACCCCTCGACGCAGAATCCTTCCCATGTGCAGGTACGCTACTCTTGTCGTTTGTATTGGCTGGCTGATTGGTTTCACGTCCCCATTGCCGGGTGACCGGTTGAATGGGGCCGAGCCGGTGAGTTTTGAGTTGGAAGTACAGCCGATTATGGCGGCTCGTGGTTGCAGTACGGGGCCGTGTCATGGCAAGCAACGCGGTCAAAACGGCTTTCAGCTATCGCTGCTGGGGTTTGATTCGGACTTTGATTATGCGGCGTTGACGATGAACGCGCGAGGGCGACGCGTCTTCCCTTCTTCTCCGGAACAGAGCCTGCTGTTGATGAAGGCCACGGGGCAAGTGCCTCACGGCGGAGGCCAGCGATTTACCCCGGATAGTGTCGAATACCGAGTGTTGCATGACTGGATCGCCGCGGGACTGCCCCGCCGCTTGCCGAACGAGCCAACGCTTACAAGCGTTACCGCCGTGCCCACCGAAAAGTTCATGCAGCCCGGCGAATCGATCCAGCTTACGGTCACGGCACATTACTCCGACGGTTCGCAACAGGACGTCACGCGCATGGCGATGTTCCAATCGAACGAAAGTGCGATCGTGGCGGTCAACGACGATGGCCTGATCCAGGCCGGAGCGCTCCCCGGCGAGGCCTCGATCATGGCGCGGTACATGAACGTCATCGCGACCTGCAATGTGGCGATTCCCCTCGCGGGCGAAGTGCCGCAGGAGTTCTATGACCAGTTGCCACGTTATAACTTCGTCGATGAACTCGCTTGGAAAAAGCTCCAGTCGCTGGGTATCACTCCGTCCGAGCCGACGGATGACCTCAAGTTCCTGCGTCGCGCTTACATCGATATCATCGGCACGCTGCCCACACCCGCGGAGGTCCGCGAGTTCACGGCCGCCACCGACCCGGACAAACGCACGCGGCTCGTCTCCCACTTGCTCGAACGGCCCGAGTACGCCGATCACTGGGCGAACAAGTGGGCCGATCTGTTGCGACCCAATCCCTATCGCGTGGGCATCAAAGCGGTCTTGAATTACGACAACTGGATTCGCGACAGCTTCCGTAAGAACAAACCCTACGATCAGTTCGTGCGGGAACTGATCGCCGCTCAAGGCAGCACTTGGCATAACGGCGCGGTGACGTTGTTTCGCGATCGACGCTCGCCCGATGAAATCACCACTTTGGTGACGCAGTTGTTCCTCGGCATTCGCCTGGAGTGCGCGAAGTGTCATCATCACGTCTTCGAGAAGTGGAGTCAGGACGACTTCTATGGTTTCGCCGCTTACTTCGCGCGTGTTGGTTACAAGGGCACCGGCTTGTCGCCGCCGATCTCGGGTAGCGAAGAGATGGTGTTGACGGCGAAATCGGGAAGCGTGGCCCATCCGCTGACGGGCGCTAAGATGGAACCGACGCCGTTGTTCGGGGAGGCTCCCGCTATAGATGAGCAGAGCGATCCGCGCGAGGCGCTGGCCGAGTGGGTCACCAGTCCCGAGAATCCGTATTTCGCCCAAGTCATGGTGAATCGAATTTGGGCCGATCTGATGGGACGCGGCTTGGTGGAACCCGTCGACGACTTGCGCGCGACCAACCCGCCATCCAATGGCCCGCTGCTCGAAGCGTTGGCAAACGATTTTCGCGATAAGAAGTTCAATGTGAAGGAAGTCATTCGCACAATCACCACGTCCTACGTCTATGGCTTGAGCTCGGAGCCGACCGAGCGGAACGTCGCCGATACCCAGAACTATTCCCGTCACTACCGCCAGCGGCTGCGCGCGGAAGTGATGCTCGACGCCGTCGCGCACATTACCGATGTGCCCGATTCGTTCGCGGCGATGCCCCCCGGTTCGCGTGCCAAGGAATTGTGGACGCATCGCGTCGGCTCGCTTTTCCTCGACACGTTCGGGCGACCGGACCCCAATCAAGATCCACCCTGCGAGCGACAGGAGGGTGCCACGGTGACGCAAGCCCTGCATTTGATGAATGCCACCGAGCTACATCAGAAAGTGACGTCCGACAAGGGGCGTGCCGCGCAGCTCGCCGCCAGTGACAAGACGCCTCCGCAAATTGTGGAAGAGTTGTA
>JBGTHH010000874.1:0-3424 GCA_041746275.1 Pirellulaceae bacterium
CGCGCGCCGCTTCACCCGTTTTCAAGCTCACTGGCAATCCCTCACGAGCCTCCACCGCTTGATGAATGCCCTCACGCCACTTACGTCCTTCCGCCAAGCGGCCGGTATTCTCGTCCACAATCACGACCTCGTCGTCGCGAACAATGTAGTGCCGATCCCGGAAGAACTCGTGATTGACTTTAATGGCACGCTCGACGTGTTCGTAGATGTCCGCCAGCGCCACGCTGTCCAAAGCTTCGGGCTTCGACAGCTCGCGCACTTGGCGTCGGCCGAGCGGGCGCAGGGTGACGTTCTTCTCGCGGTGATCGTAGTCATAGTCGATTCCCTCCGTAAACGCCGCAGCCGCCATAGCCGCCCAATGGTAGAGCGCGCTCGCCGCATCGGGAGAGTTGCCCGGCAGCGAGCTGACAATCAACGGCGTCCGCGCCTCGTCGATCAGGATGCTATCCGCTTCATCGACCAACATGAAATGCAAGTCGCGTTGCACCGGCTCCAGCGTCGTCCCGCCACGCTGCGGCCCCAACATGCCGCGCAGCAAATCGCGAGGCTGCTCGCCACTCCTTCCCTGCAGCAAACGGTCCCGCAAAAAGTCGAATCCAAATTCACGCGAGGCAGCGTATGTAATGTCGCAACGATACGCGGCATGCCGCTGAGCCCGCGGGGTCGACGATTCGATCACGCCCACGGTGAATCCCAGCAACTCGAAGGCCGGCCGCACCAGTTGCGCATCGCGGGCCGCCAAGTAATCGTTGGCTGTGGCCAAATGGGCTCCTCGATCGTCCAACGCAGTCAGGTACAGCGGCAGTGTCGCCGTAAGCGTCTTGCCTTCACCCGTCTGCATCTCGGCGATGGCACCGTGGCTGAGGGCGATGCCACCGAGCATCTGCACGTCGAAGTGCCGCATGTTCAGCGTCCGCCGCGCGGCTTCCCGCATCAGGGCAAACGCTTCCGGCAGAAGTGCCAACGACGCTTCACCACTGAGCGCGCGATAACGCAACGACAGACTGCGCCGTCGTAGGTCACTCTCCTCGGCCTGTTGCAGTTCCGCTTCCCAGGCACCGATACGACGCAACCAACTCGACCAGCGGCGCGTCGCCGACCCCCATGTGATCGTCGGCCATCCTGGCCCCCAAGCCTTCCATCGCCCGGATAAGCCTAGCACGATACAGTTCTCTCTCTGGGCGAGGCCACTATAGTGTGTTGTCCGGCTAAAAGTTGGAGTTGGAGTACAGCCTTCAGGCTGCCAATTACCGGCTAAAGCCGGAACTCCAACCCGAAGATTTAGAGTTGACAGAGCACTAGCTTCCGGACACGCGCAGCGTGGTGGTCCGCGAACGCCAGCCGTTGTCCAGGATCGTCGCCTGATTGGTGCTGGTTGCGGATTGAGGCTGAGTCGCGGGAGCCTCACGCAACGACGGTGATGGATTCACGCGCGGAGCGTTCGGCAACTGCGAGATATCGATGATGCGATCCGACGGCACGAAGAGACCGGGTTCCCGAGGCCGGGTGACGTCATTAACCGCCATGCCACGTAGTTGCGGAGGAGCACTCGTTGTTGACATCGTGTTCGGGGGCAGGATCCGAATCGGTCCGTCATGTTCGACGATCACCGTCGCTGGCGGACTGGCGAGCGGGACCACGGTTTCGTGTGAGGCCAAGATCACATCGGCATCAGCCACCTCGGTCGCGACCACGTCGGACGTCAGCGACCGCGTCGATGGAGCCACCTCTGGAGAGGCCAGCGGCTCGAGTTGAGGCTCGGTGATGTTGGACCAGCGATTCACGGGAGCGCGGAAACCGGTGCCAACAGGTGCTTGCGTTGACGGAATGGTCGTGGTCGGGCTCGTGGTTGGCGGCGCATAGTAGGGCTGCGGCGAGCCGTAGCCACCCGTGGGAGGCGGCGGAACCCGCGTGGCCCCGTATGGCCCGAACATATTCCAGTTCGGCATCGGCGCTCGACAACCGGTCGCTGCCCACAACACGATGGCACACAGAGCAAACCGCTTCATCGGACCAACTCCTTCCCGCCAGACAACCCCGGCGGCAGGCTTTGAATATCGTGCGCGACGCTGGACGATCACCACGCACCGCCCGCCAAGACAAGAAATGGACGGCGGAGTCTAGCGATTCCCCTCGCCCAATCCAAGAGCGATTCCGCCAAGCGTGCTAGCGAAAGTGGAGCTAACTCGCAGTCAGGAGTCAATTGCCACTTGCCTTTCCCGAACCCCGCTATCGAACCGGTGGAAGGCGATCAAATCGCGGTGACTGACCTCGCAAGATCGGCTCCGAGAAAGCCGTCGGTCTTACCGGATTCTGCGGAACATGTGGGAGAGGCTTTAACTCGCTTGGCAATACTCGCGTTTGGTTTTGGCGAGAGGACTGCGATTCGATCCCTACGAGCAATCGTTCTACAGACTGTTGCAGCAGCTCGATACGTGCGGTCAGTATTTGTTCACGTTCTTGAAACGCCTGAACTTGTGATGCGACGTCATCGCCAACGTAGTTGGCAGGCATGTCACTGTGCTGATACGGTTTGGGATAGTTGCTTTTTTGTTGTGGCTCATCACTACTTTCCGGCTCACCTGGCCCACTTTCTGGTTCACCACTTTCAAACGACATTTCCCGCCGCAGTTCGTTTACCAGAGGAGCCACAGCTGCATCGACCAGCATTTGCGGTGGAGTGTGAAAGTAGCTAAGACACGGCAGTTTGAGTCGAGGCAATTTCAGGGTCAGTGCCGGGATTTCAATCTCGCCACCGCCGATACCAATAGTCCTCTGCGGGCCTTGCCGTGCGCCTGTTCCGGGAGGTTGCTGATATCCGCCCTCGGGCTCATCGTCCGATTCCGGGCGACCTGGACCGGACTTCTGCAGTGCCTTCTGCTGCTGCGAATGTGCGATTTCAGGAGGTGCGACCGAAAGCAGTGCTACACTGACGAGCAAAATCGAAAAGCGAAAAGACATAGTGATTCTCTTGCAAGAAATTGGCAAGCAGCTGACCGCAACATTGCAACTATCCGTCCGAAGGGGCTTGAAGTTTATCAACGAGACGATCAACTGACTGAAACAGTTTGTCGAACCGCTGTTCAAGTTCGCGCATTCGCAGTTTTAATTTATCGATCTCTGCCTGCTCATCTTCAGCAGCAGATTCCGCACTTCCAGATTCCTGGCGAACACGTACAGAAACCTCGCGTCGTGGTGGAGCAACTCTCAGGATGGCGACTGACTGAAGTAGAGGTGCATTTGGCGGTGGCAAACAGTGGTGGTGGCGATGTTCACAACTGGAAGTGCTGCTCTTTTGCTTCGCGTCGTAGCCCTTCTGATAACTAAATTGCCCCGGCCCCTCCGCTGCGTGGCCTTCCGTCGACCAACTGCCGCCTGTGAATGTTAGGAATATCGCGAAAGCAAGTGGGATGCGTAAGATGAG
>JBGTHH010000875.1:0-3012 GCA_041746275.1 Pirellulaceae bacterium
CAAACCCTATACCATGCTCGTGGCGACGGCCGATGCCTGTAGCGCCTCGCGGCCGGGAGCGCGGCGCGAATCTCTTGAACGCTATATCAAACGGATGGAGGAACTGGAAGCGATCGCCCACGGGTTTCCTGGCGTCGAGCAAGCCTTTGCCATTCAAGCGGGGCGGGAACTGCGCGTCATGGTGGGCTCCAAACAGACCGACGATGCGAAGGCCGCGAAAATCTGCCGTGATATCGCCAAAGCCTTTGAGGAGCAGTTGACGTATCCCGGCGAGATCAAAGTCACTGTGGTCCGGGAGTCTCGCTTCACGGAAACGGCGCGCTAGTCGTCCACCAACTAGTCGTCCACCAACACGGAAGGTTTCGCAGTGCGGATCTTGTTCATCGGAGACATTGTCGGCAAGCCCGGGCGCAAGATCGTCAGTCGCGCTCTCCGCGGCCTGCGCGAGCGCGAGCAACTCGACTTGGTCATCGCCAATGCCGAAAACGCCGCGGATGGTTCGGGAATCACTCCCAGCATCTATCGCGACCTGCTGGCAGCGGGTGTCGACTGCATGACGTTGGGTGATCATATCTATCGCCGCGTCGAGATCTTTAAGATTCTGGAGGAGCAATCCAATATCGTCAAACCCGCGAATTATCCTGACGATGCGCCGGGGCGGTCGTGGGTGGTGGTCGAGGCCGCGAATGGGGTGGAAGTCGCGGTCTTCTGCGTCATGGGACGCGTCTACATGCGACCAGTCGATTGTCCATTCAAAGCCATCGATCGGGTGCTGGACGAGATTCCCGCGCAAGTGCGAGTTTGCTTCGTCGACATTCACGCCGAAGCGACCAGCGACAAACAAGTGCTGGGCCGTTACCTCGATGGCCGCGTCTCCGCAGCGTTGGGGACCCACACGCATGTGCCGACCGCCGATGAGCAAATCTTTCCGGGCGGCACGGCTTTTCAATGCGATGTCGGCATGACCGGCCCCTACGAGAGCATTCTTGGCCGGAAGATCGACTGTGTCACCCACGCCACCGTGACCTTCCGACCAACTCCGTTCGAGGTCGCCACAAAAGACAATCGGATCGCGGGAGCCATCGTCGACATCGATGCTGCCACCGGCCGAGCCACCGCAATCCGCCGTCTGATGCTTGATGAACAAGAAGTCGAGCGGTGGGAAGCCGTGAAAGCGGACGGCGAATAAAACGGGGCTTCCCTTTCCCAACGACGTTTGTCCGTCGTGCCCATCGTGCGAGTCGTTCCCCGAGATTTCTTGGAAACCCGACACGAAAGGGTTACGATGATGAGGATTCGACTTTGGTGTTTCGTTCTGGCTCAAAGGGACAAGCGAATGCTGACGAGCCGACAAACTGAGTCTCTGCCACGCGGCGGTGTGACCGGATTCCACCTCCTGTGGGCGATGATTCTCGGCGGAGTCGTTGGCGAGTTGGATTGCGTCGGTTTGATTTCCGCTAACGAACCGCTCGCCTCGGAAGTGTTTTCCAAGCAATTTTTCGCTCAGCATTGTCACGCGTGCCACGCTGGTTCCGATCCGCAGGGCGATTTCCTCGCAGAGAGTCTCACGCAAGATTTCTCGGACGAACGCAATCGTGGGCAGTGGATGTCGGTGCAGGAGCAACTCCAGGGTGACTCCATGCCTCCGCGGGATCAGCCGCGCCCGCCGGCCTCCGAGGTGGAGAGGCTGGTGAAATGGATCAACCATCAAGTCGTACAGGCCGAGCGCGAACAAGTCGCCGCTCACGGACGCGTCGGACTGCGCCGCTTGAGTCGAGTTGAGTACATGAACACCGTCCGCGATCTACTCGGTGTGGAAGTCGATTTGAATGACTTGCTGCCCCTCGAGTCTCCATCCGAGGGCTTCGACAACAGTGCCGAGTCGTTACACGTTTCGTCGTATCTGTTGGAGAATTATTTGCAAGCGGCCGATCGACTCCTCGATGCCGCCATCGCCAGCGGTTCGCGACCTCATACGTTGAATAAGCGTTTTGACATTAAGAGTGAGAAGTCCGTCAAAGCCACCGGTAGCGTGTATCGGCATGAAGATGATGGTGTGGCGATCTTCAGTTCCTGGGTGTCGGCGAATATTCAGATCACCCTGTGGCAGTTTCAGACTCGTGGACGCGGCAAGTATCGCTTCCGTATCTCGGGTTATGGTTTTCAAACCGACAAACCCGTCACGTTTCATGTGATGGCGGGGCCGATGAATGCGGCGGCTCAACAGTATTTGATCGGCTATTACTCCGTCCCGCCCGGCGAACCCAAGGTCGTCGAATTTGTTGAACAAATGGAATCTGGATTGACCATCCGGATCATTGCCGACGGCTTGGGCGTCACACCGCCTCAAGTCGAAAAGGTCGGTGCCGCGAACTACCAAGGGCCGGGCCTGCTCATTCAATGGGTGGACATCGAAGGACCGATCGTGGATGAGTGGCCTCCCGCCAGCCATCGCGCAATCTTTGGGGATCTCCAGCAAGTCTCGCTTCCCGGTCCTAACAACACGAATCGACGCGAAGTCGTCTCGCCGGAGCCGTTGGTCGACGCGGAACGAATCCTGCTCAACTTCGCTCGCCGCGCGTTTCGCAGATCGGTTACCAAGGACGACATTCAGAAGTTCCTGACACGCGTCAGCACCAAGCTGGAACAGGGATTCTCGTTCGAGCAAGCCATGCGCGTCGCCCTCGCGGGAGTGATGGTATCGCCCGACTTTCTGTTTCTCCGCGAAATGCCGGGCAAGCTGGATGACTTTGCCCTGGCCAGCCGACTCTCGTACTTTCTCTGGAGCTCCATGCCCGACGAGGTATTGATGGAGCTGGCCGAAAGCCACGAGTTGCACCATCCACAGCGACTCCGCGAACAGGTCGAACGGATGCTGGACGATCCGAAAGCCGCGGCGTTCACAACGAATGTTGCCAGCCAATGGCTTGGCCTGCGAACGATCGACGCCACCTCTCCCGATGGCATGCTGTATCCCGAGTACGATGACGTGCTCAAAGTCTCGATGGTCCA
>JBGTHH010000876.1:0-8100 GCA_041746275.1 Pirellulaceae bacterium
TTGCCCGCACCGTTTTCGCCCAACAGCGCCAGCACTTCGCTTGCGTTCAACTCCAAATCCATTCCCCGCAGCGCATGCACGCCAGGGAACGATTTGTGAATTCCTCGCATTCGCAGTAAAGGGGCCACAACTTACCGCAACTCCGGGTCCTGCTCGGCATCGGCTTGCCGATACAATTCCGTCGGAATGAGTATCACCGGCTCGAACTCATCTCCGTTCAAATACTTGACGATATTCTGCATCGTGATGCGTCCCATGCGGTCGGGAAACTGCACGGGATCGGCGTAGATTTTTCCTTCTTTGATCGCCAGCTTGCCATCCCGCTGTCCGTCGAAGGCTACGATCTTCACTTGACCCGCTTTACCCGCCTGCTCCAGCGCGGCGTAGGCTCCCAATGCGGAAGGATCGTTGATCGCAAAGATGCCCGTGATATCCGGGTGGGACTGGATCGCCGCCGAAGCCGCCTTGAAGCCCTCGTTGTGCAAGCCTCCACCATCCAGTTCGGCGACGATGTCGATCGAGGCTTCGGGATGAGCTTGGTTGTGGGCTTGAATCACTTCCTTAAAGCCAGCGACTCGCAGCACGCACGATTCGGCTTGCTCGAAGTGGAGCACGAGCACCTTGCCGCCGGTTTCGCCGAGTACCTCGATCATGGCCTCGCCGGCGAGTTTGCCGCCTCCGAAATTGTCGGTGCCGACATGACCCGTGATCTGGGCATCTTCGGCGATACATTGGAGATCGGTGGTAAAGACCGGGATTCCCGCCGCGTTCGCCCTCTTGATCGCCGGGCCGATCGAAAGCATGTCGCACGGATTGATGACAATCGCCGCGGCTCCGCGTGTGATATAGGTGTCGATCTGCTCCGATTGCGTCTTCACATCACGATCGGCATCGTCGACGATCACGTCGTAACCATGCTGCTTCGCCTCGTCTGTTAACGAATCGGCAATCACTTTGAAGAAAGGATTGGTCAGCGTCAACGCGGAAAAGCCGATCACACCTTTGCTGGCGGAGGCAACATCGCCACGCTCGGAAGGCTTCTCCGACGAGGCCGATTGGTTAGGGGAAACCGAGACCGAGACATCCACTCCGCTGCCGCTGCTACAGCCCAGCGCGAACAAAGAGAGTACAGCCGAAATCGTCCAGCCGGTAACGCGAGTCGTGAGCATGTTCGTCTCTCCCGGAAAGTGAAGTCGCGAAGAATCGTCCTACCACGGAGTGAAGCCGCCATTGACGCACAACGTTTGACCGGTCACGAACGAGGCCTCTTCACTGGCGAAGTAGAGTACGGCATCGGCCACATCCTGCGGCGTCCCCCAACGGTTCGCGGGGATGGTGGCCCGATATCGGTCCTTGATCTCTTGCGGGTCGAGAGCATGACGCTCGGTGGGAATCCAACCGGGAGCTACGGAATTGACGGTGATGCCCTCCGCTGCCAATTCGCTGGCCATGCTGCGAGTGAAGCCGATCTGCCCGCCTTTGGCGGAGACGTAGGGGACGAAGTTGCCCACCGAGCGATGAAAGACTTCGCTGGTGATGTTGATGATCCGCCCCCAACGCTGCTCCTTCATCCCACCGATGCATGCCTTGGTCAGCAGGAACGGACTCTTGATAAAGAAGTCGATCATGGCTTGGCAGTGCTGCCAGGTGAACTCTTCGATCGGCATCTGCGGCTGATCCGGCGTGGCATTGGGCACCAGGATATCGATGGGGCCGATCTCGCGCGTTACCTGAGCACACATGGCGTTGACCGCGGCTTCGTCGGAGGCATCACCGCGGATCAAAACTCCCTCGCCGCCGCTCGACTGAAACTCGGCGAACGTCGCCTCCGCCACCTGTTGGTTGTTGAAGTAGTTGAAGGCCACCTTCGCGCCGGCCCGGCCGAGTGTCAACGCAATCACTTTGCCCAACCCGCGACTGCTACCGGTTACTAACGCGACGTGGCCATCGAGTCGAAACGTCATAGAACAAACTTTCCTATCATGCAACGAAATGGAATTGTGGAAACGAATCCGCACGGACGAATGCTTCCACCGCGACCATGCGCGAGCCGAAGCGAACCACGGTCTAGCGCGCGGGAATCATGCGGATGCAAACCGGCGACGGAACTTCGACAGTATGGCCGGTCGGTTCGAGTTGGCCCGAGGCCTGGTCGATGCGAAAGACTACAATCGAATTCGTGGATTGATTCTCGGCCAGCAAGTATGTCCCCGTCGGATCGATAAAGAAGTTTCGCGGTGTCTTGCCTTGCGTCGGTTGATTCTCGACGTGAGTCAACTCACCCGTATCTTGATTGATCCGATAAGCCACAATCGTATCGTGCCCGCGGTTCGATCCGTACAGGAATTTTCCCGAAGGGTGGACCTGTACTTCAGCCGTGCTGAGTCCCGACTGGCTACGATCTTCGTCGGGAATCGTCGAAATCGTTTGCACGGTCGACAACCGGCCTTGTTCAGCGTCGTAACGAAACGCCGTTACGGTCAAAGCCATCTCGTTGATGACGTAGGCGAACTTGCCGCTGGGATGAAAGGCGAAGTGCCGGGGACCCGAACCGGGCTCGACACTCGCCGCCGCTGGATCGTGAGGTGTGAGCGAGCCTTGCTTGGCGTCAAAGCGATAGACCAGCACTTGGTCCAAACCGAGATCGGCCACGAAGGCGAAACGATTCGCCAGGTCGAGGTTGATCGAATGAGCGTGAGGACTCTCTTGCCGCCGCGGATCGACGCTGGATCCCGTATGTTGCACAAAGGCACTGCGCTCGCTGAGTCGCCCGTCGGCTTGAATGGGCAAACACGCCGCACTTCCTCCGCCGTAGTTCGCGACCAGCACGTTCTGGCCCAATTTGTCGACCACCACGTGACAGGGTCCCGCGCCGCCCGAGGACTGCTGATTTAACAAGGTCAGGCTGCCGTCGCTCGGATTGATCGCCAACGCGCTGACACCACCCGCCGGCTTCCCATCAAAGTCGCTGATCTCGCCGACGGCATACAGGAACTTGTGGCTGGGATGCACGGCGAGAAACGAAGGGTTGACCAAGCCGGACGTCACGCCGACATGCGTCAGTTCACCAGTCGCCATATGCAGCTTCAACTGATAAATCCCTTGGCTTTGCCCGCCACGGGTGTAGGTTCCGACATAGACGAAGTAGTCGGATGCTTGGTCAGCCGCCGGTAGTGAGCTGGCCCAACCGACGACGGCGGCGAAGCACAAAGCGGTCAAGGATAGATAGCGAATAAGATCGAGTTGGTGAGACATGATGTTCCTCGTCTAAGGTTAGTGTTCGGTCCACAAGCGGGAATAGCTGGCAAGTAATGGAGGCAGCGAGCTTGCCAGATAATACGCCCGCGGCGAGCCTAAATCCATCAGCCTAGACAAATCCGGCCGGCCGCTCTGGGACAGGGCCAGTCCCGAGAGATTGAATAAGCTGATCGGTTGCGGATAATGCACGACTCGCGTGTCGTCCTCGTCCAGCTTGGCGAGTTCCCTGGCACGCTCCAGGGCCTCTTCCAAAAAGCCGATCTCATCCACCAAGCCCTTCGATTTGGCCTTGGTCGCCGTGAAGATTTCACCGGTCGCCACTTCGGTCAACGCCGCATCATTCTCGCGAAAGGCGGGCCGGCCCATCTTGACAATGTCCTTGAAGCGGCTGAAGGAGTCATTCAAGTACTCTTGTAATAACTCGCGATGCTCATCGGGGATCGCCCGAGTCATCGCCAGCATTTGTTTGCGTGGATGGCTGGCAATGGAATCGTCCTTCACATCAAATCGTTCCATTAAACCGCTCACGTCGTAGTGCGGGATGATCACGCCGATGGATCCCGTGGTGGTCGTCGGTTCGGCGAAGATGGTGTTGGGTTGGTCCCCCACCGCCATCGCGACATAGTAACCTCCGCTCGCCGCCATGCTCCCCATGCTGACGACCAACGGAATGTCCTTCTCCTGCCGCAGTTTGTTCAAATGGTGAAAGATGTAATCCGACCCCGTTACGGTCCCTCCCGGTGAATCGACGCGAACGACGATCGCCTTGACCGCGTCGTCATCCCGCACGCGATCGATCTGGTTCCGCACGTACCCTTCACCATCCATGATCACGCCGGTGATCGAAATAATGGCGATCTTGTCCGAGGCGAACTTCGTCCCCGAATGGTGCTTTTCGGTCAATCCGTTCGTGGTGTCGAAGTAATCCGCCAAGACCAACAGTTGCAAGAGCAGCATCAGGGCGCAGAACCCGAATCCCAACCATCCCAGCGTCGCGAAGGCGCGCCACATCCAAGCCCCGCCGCCTCCTTGGTACTGGATTACGAGCGGAGGCGCGGTTGGCGAGGGAGCATAGTGGCCACTAGCCAAGTGGTAGGGAAGCAGATTCGGTGGAGGCGTCGGAGATTGAGGTTGGGGACCGGTGGACATCGTAAACTCCAAATCCAAAGGGTTCTGGCTGCTAGCAAGCCTGAGTCAGATGCGCATTACCCGTCCGGTCACGTGGACTGGCTACGTACTCGGTGTTGCTGGCCATGGGAATCAACATTTCGGGGCACACCGCCCTATCTTCGTGTTTCGACGCCACCCAGGCAACGGTGTTGCCACAAAGCGCCTCCTACCGCTAAGCTAACACTCCACCAACGGTTTGGTGTGAAATGTCTCGAAGTTCATGGAAAGGACGTACGAAGTGATCGTCGCCGCCTCGACCGACTGCTATCGCGACCTGTCGCTAACGGACGCGATCGGCAAGCTAATTGACCTCGAATACACGACTGTCGAGATTTCGATCCACGAAAGTGGCGACCAGCTCAAGCCCAGCCAGGTCGCGGCGAATCTCGAGCAGGCGATTGCGCTCTGTCGCGACACTCATCGCTTGAATATCGCCGCTTATAGTGTCGAAATCGAGGCCACCGGTGAGCAGTACTACGAACAGTTCGCCGCCATCTGCCAATTGGCCAAGTCCACCAAGGTCGTGACGCTCACGATCCCCTCCTGTGAACACGGCACGCCGTTCAATGAAGAAGTCGAACGGTTGCGGCGCTTAGTCGCGCTCGCCGAGGCGCAGGGCGTGCGCGTGGGAATTCGTAGCCAAGTCGGTCGACTGTCCGAGGATCCCGATACCGTCGTGGTTCTGTGTGACAACGTCAAAGGCCTGGGCGTTACACTCGATCCCAGTCACTACATTTGTGGCCCGTATCAGGGTAAAAACATCGAAAAGCTGATGAAGTACGTCTATCACGTATTGCTGCGCGACACAAAGAAGGATCAGCTTCAGGTGCGGGTGGGACAAGGGGAAGTCGATTACGGCAAACTGATTAGCCAATTGAGTCGCGTTCACTACAATCGGGCGCTGTGCGTGCATATCACCGAAATGCCGGATGTGGACCACATGGTCGAGCTACGCAAGATGCGACTGCTGCTCGAGAGTTTGCTGTGAGGCGAGCTGCGGAGGCAACCTAACTCGACGCGTCCGCGAAGCCATGCCTAGTGCGTTGTCCAGGCAAAGAGTTGGAGTACAGCCTTCAGGCTGCCAATTACCGGCTAAAGCCGGATTCCAACCCGATGATTTAGTAATGACAGAGCACTAAGGGAGTTCGTGATGCTAAGGTTACTCTGGGTTGGCTGGATGATGACGCTCGTTCCCGCATTGGCCACATTGGGCGAAGACGCTCCGCGTGCCGTCGAATATGCCATTGCGCTGCACGGGGGAGCCGGTAGCGATTGGCTCTCGCTCGATGCAGCCGAGCAGGACGCGACCAAGGAGTCGCTCCGCGCGGCCCTGACGATCGGCCAACGCCTGCTGGCAGTGGGAGGCGACAGCCTGGATGCCGTCGAGCAAGTGATTCGGCATCTGGAGGACGATCCGATCTTCAATGCAGGCAAAGGCGCCGTGTTCAATAGCGAGGGCGGACATGAGTTGGACGCTTCCATCATGGATGGCCGCCAACGGGCGTGTGGTGCAGTCGCGGGTGTGAGGACGGTGAAAAACCCGATTTCCCTAGCGCGACTGGTGATGCAACGGACCAACCACGTCTTGCTTTCAAGTGCCGGGGCCGATCGCTTTGCCGAGCAAATGGATGTCGAACGAGTCGACCAGAAGTACTTTTGGACACAGCGTCGCTATGACGCTTGGCAACGCGTGAAACAGCGCGAAGCCGACAAGCATCATGGAACCGTCGGTTGCGTGGTACTCGACAAAGCGGGCAACCTGGCCGCGGGAACGTCCACCGGTGGATTGACGAATAAGCTGTTCGGTCGTGTCGGCGATTCGCCGATCATCGGAGCGGGAACTTTTGCAGACAACCAGACTTGTGCCGTCTCCTGCACAGGCGTCGGCGAGCATTTCATTCGTCACGCCATTGCCTACGACATCTCGGCTCGGATCGCCTATCGCCAGCAGCCGGTTGAGGCCGCGGTTCACGAGATCCTGACCAAGACGCTCGATCCCGCTCACGGTGGCCTGGGAGGCGTGATCGTAGTCACTGCGACCGGCCAGATCACGATGCAGTTCAATACGGCAGCCATGGCCCGCGCCGCCGCTGACTCGACGGGGCGATTCGAAGTCCTGCTGGGCGAGTAGCGACGATACCGAACCTTGCTTTCGGAGCCGTCGGGGGACTGTACGCTGCCGCCGAGCCAAGACATAATGCCCCACGATACGGGCACAGTTCCGCTCGTCCACTTCCACGTTACGGTCCTCGGCTTCACGAGGGAGAACTCTCGATGCCAAAATTCAGCTATCTCACGATGGGTGCGATTCTTGTCGTGACGTCACTAACGGGTTGTCGTTCCGAAGTTCGACATACGCCAGCGACCTCGGGGACGAATACGACTTCGACGGACGTCGATCCGGAAATGAACGTGGAAATCCCCATGGATTCCGCCGGCCAGGAGGCTCCCATGACGGAGGACGCTTCCCCGACCATCAGCGAACCCACAACTCCCGAACCCACAACTCCCGAACCCACGACGCCCGAACCCACGACACCCGAACCCACGACACCGGCCACCGCACCACCTGCCAATCCCGCAGCCGCCACAACCACGGAGAATCAGTCGGAGATGAACATCGAGAAGACCGCCTTTGGCCAGACCGAGGATGGACAAGAGATCGATCTGTATACTTGCACGAATCGCCACGGATTGATTGTCAAGTTAACCAACTACGGCGCGATTGTGGTGGCGGTCGAAACTCCGGACCGTGACGGCAAGCTGGCCAACATCACGCTGGGTTTTGAGAATCTCGCGGGTTACCTGCAACGCCATCCTTACTTTGGCTCGACGGTTGGACGCTATTGCAATCGCATCGCCAAGGGCAAGTTTACGCTCGATGGGCAGGAATACACGCTCGCGACTAATAACGGCGAGAACCATTTGCATGGAGGCGTGGTGGGCTTCGACAAATATGTTTGGGAAGCCCAAGAGATTCGTGACGAAGACCGGGTCGGCATCCGCTTCTCGCGTCGTAGTGTGGCTGGCGAGGAAGGCTATCCCGGCAATCTCGATGTCGCGGTAACCTATGCCCTGACCAATGCCAACGAATTGACGGTCGAATTTGAGGCCACAACCGATGCCGCGACTCCGTGCAATCTGACGAATCACAACTACTGGAATCTCGCCGGAGCCGGCGCGGGGACAATCGAGAAGCACGAACTGCAACTCGCCGCCGACAAGTATTTGGCCGTCGACGCTGGACTGATTCCCACCGGCGAGCTAACCGATGTCTCCGGGACACCGCTCGACTTCACCTCGCCGCAACCCATCGGCGCTCGCATGAAAGAGATCGAGGCCGATCCCGTCGGTTACGATCACTGCTATGTGCTGCGTAGCCAGGATGGTTCCCTGGCCTTCGCCGCGCGCGTCAAGGATCCCAGCAGCGGCCGTGTGATGGAGATTCACACCACGCAGCCCGGCATCCAACTTTACACGGGGAATTTTCTCGACGGGAGCGACGGAGCGGGCGGTTTTCAACAATACGGCGCGTTCTGCCTGGAGACGCAACATTATCCCGATTCGCCGAACCAACCGGACTTCCCCTCAACGATCCTGCAGCCCGGCGACACCTATCGCCAAACGACGGTGCATAAGTTCTCGGTTGAGTAGTACGCAGTCACTTGGGAT